>JBKJIY010000097.1:0-6201 GCA_046598315.1 Gemmatimonadaceae bacterium | reverse complement strand
GGTAGCGCACCCGTGCGACCAGCTCCACGCGATCGGGAAGCTTGACGAGGTAGTCGCTGGCGCCGTTGGCGAACGCATCGTGCTTGACGCGCGCGTCTTCCTTGGTGGACAGCACGATGATCGGCGTCTCGGACGTCGAGGCGTTCGCGCGGAACAGCCGCAGCAGCTCGAGGCCGTCGATGCCCGGCATCACGAGATCCAGCAGAATGACCGTCGGCGCGATCTCGTTCGCCGTCGCGACCGCCGCGTGAGGGTCGGAGCAATAATGAAAGGCAAACTCGGAGTGCTCGTCGGTGAGCAGCCGGCGGACGGCTTCGCCCACGAAGGCCTGATCATCAACAAGGAGAACCATGCCCCGCGTATGCGGAACATGCTCGGGGCGCGCGCCGGGAGAGTTACCGGGATGGACGGGCGACGACATTGGCTGGCTGGTTGGTGACGGCGTGGGCACCCGACGCGCGATCGCCGCGCCGAAGCAGTTGATTCACGAACGGGGCGATCCTCGCCAGAGCGAGCACGTCCGATGCCGCGCCCGCTTCGGCGGCCGCCCTGGGCATCCCGAACACCGCCGACGTGGCCTCATCCTGCGCAATCGTCCGCGCGCCGGTCGCGCGCAGCTTGCCGAGACCGATGGCGCCATCGCGACCCATGCCGGACAGCACGATCCCGACGACGGCGCCGCGCCAGTGCGCCGCGACGCTGTCGAACAGCACGTCGGCCGATGGCCGGTACGGTGCGTTGACTGGCTCGGTCTCGTAGCCGAGCGTTCCGTCGCGACGAAGCACCAGATGCAGGTCGCCGGCGGCGACATAGGCATGTCCGGCGAGGGGCACCGTTCCCTCGCGCGCCACCTGCACCGTAAACGACGCCTGGCTGTCGAACCAGTCAGCCATGGACGCCACGAACTCCGCATCCACGTGCTGCACCACGAGCACCGCGGCCGGAAGGTCGATGGCGAGATCGCGCAGCACATGCGCCACGGCCGGCGGTCCTCCCGCCGAGGCCCCGATCGCAATGAGGCTCGCGACCGGTGGACCGTCGATCCGTGGCGAGCGCACGGGCGTATAGCGCGGACGGCCGACCTGGCCGACGAGCTTCATCTTGTTCACCAACCCCTCTCCGGACGATTCGTCCGCCGTGTGACCCATCGTCGGTGTCGCGACGACGTCGACCGCACCCGCACCGAGTGCCGCGAACACCTTGCTCGTATTGCGGCTGATGTCGCCCGTGACGATGAGGATGGCGCATGGCGTTTCCGCCATGATCCGCCGCGTGGCCTCCACGCCGTCCATCACGGGCATGAGCAGGTCCATCAGCACGATGTCCGGCGGGTCCTGCTCGCATTGGCGCACGGCCTCCGCGCCGTTGCGGGCGATCCATGCCAGCGAATGGTCGGGCGACGCGGCGATCACGCGGCGCAGGACCTCCACCGCCACCGCTTCGTCGTTGACGATTGCGACCCTCACGACGCCTCCCCGATGAAATCCTCGATGGCGCGCAGCATCGTCTCGTCGTAGAAGCTGCCCTTCGTGAGGTAGAAGTCGGCGCCCGCGTCGAGGCCGCGCCGCCGGTCCTCGTCGCGGTCCTTGTACGACACGATCATCACGGGGATCGCACGAAGCTGCGCATCACCCTTGATCCGCGTGACGAGCTCGATGCCGTCCATGCGCGGCATGTCGACATCCGTCACGACCAGCTGGTATTGTCCGGTACGGACGGCATTCCACCCATCCATGCCATCCACCGCGACGTCCACCGCGTAGCCCTTGCCCTCGATCATTTTCCGCTCCAGCTCACGCACCGTCAGTGAATCGTCGACGACGAGAATTCGCTTCCGCTTCGCCTGCACATTCGCCAGCTCGTGCACCGTACGGTGCAGTCGTCCGCCCGCGACGAGGTTCGCGGCCGAGCGGACGAGGTCGTCGACGTCGAGCACGAGCGTCGGAGAGCCGTCGGGCAGCAGCGCCGCGCCGCCAACGTCCTGGACCTTGCCCAGCCGTGCGTCCATCCCGCGCAGCACCAGCTCGTGCTCGGCCAGGAAGCGGTCCACCACCACGCCAAGCAGCGAGTCCGCTTCCCCCACGACGACGACGGACGCCGTCTCCTCGAGCGCCGGCGTCGGCCGGCCGAGCAGTTGATGCGACCAGATCAGTCCGACCTGCGCGTCGTCGAGCGTGAAGTGCTGGCGCCCTTCGGCCGACGCGATGTCGTCTCGCTGGATGCACACCAGCCGGTGCACGCGGGCCAGGGGAAACGCGTAGGATTCCCCGGCCGTCTCGACGACCAGGGCGCGGACGACGGACAGCGTCAGCGGAAGCTGGAGCTCGAAGCGCGTGCCACCGGTCGGCACCCGCGCGATGCGCACGTCGCCTCCGATCTCGCGAACCGCCGTGAACACCGCGTCGAGTCCGACCCCTCGGCCGGAGATCGCCGTGACCTCGTCACGGAGCGTGAAGGCGGGCAGGAAGAGAAAATGCGACAGCTCCAGCTCGCTCATCTCCGCGGCGGCCGCGCCATCGGCAAGACCACGCTGCACGATACGGAGGCGCACGGCCTCGAGATCGATCCCCTGGCCGTCGTCCTCCACGCTGACCAGCAACCGGCCGCCGCTGTGTCGAGCTTCCACACGCACGGTGCCGCGTGCCGGCTTGCCGTTCCGCACGCGATCCGCCGGCGGCTGGATTCCGTGGTCCACGGCGTTCCTGATCAGATGGCCGAGGGGAGCCTCGAGGCGACGCAGTACTTCGCGATCCACTGGCGTCGTCTCACCGACGATCACCAGACGCGCCTCGCGCCCGAGCTCTCGCGAGATGTCGCGCAACATGCGCGGCATGCCCGCCACGCCGTCGCCGAACGGCCGCATGCGCGCGTCGAGCACGCCCTCGTACACGCTCGACACCACGTCGGACACACGCTGGCCGATGACCTCCAGCTCCGCGGCACGATCACGACGGCGCGTCACCGCATCCGCCATGATGCGTTGCAACGCGCCGAGCGCGTGGACAGCGTCCTCGGATCCCGCAACACGCGCCAGCGAGTCGCGCAGCTCGGCCAGCGCCCGGTCCACCCCGCGCTCTGCTCGTCGCGCCAGGGTGTCGTTGCCGGTATACGCCACGAGCGCACGCGAGGCCACCAGCGCTTCCCCAGCGAGTGAGAGCAGTCGCTCCGTCTTGTCAGTCGCTGGTGTCGCACCGAGATCGCGTGGCGCGGCCGGTGCCGTGCTGTCGACCTGGGTGACGGGCGGCGGCGGTGCCTCGACGTTCGGCGCCGTCGCACCGGACCGTGCCGTGGCCGCCGCGCGAAGTGCGCGAACGGTGGACGCGACCGCGGTGGCGACATCCGGCGTCGGCACGTCGCCGGGCGCCGCCGCCGCCGCAGTGGCCAGCACATCGACCGCGCGGAGCAGGAGGTCCACCAGCGCCGGGCTGAGCTCGATGCGACTCTCCTGGATGCCGACGAAGCATTCCTCCAGCTCGTGCGCCACCTGGACGGCGCTGTCATGACCGACGATCCGTGCCGCGCCCTTGAGCGAATGCGCCGCGCGCATCAGTTCCTCCAGCTGGCTGGGCGACACACCGTACTCGATCGCGATGAGCCCGCCGGAGAGCTTCGCCACCTGGCTCTCCGCCTCCACCCGAAACAGCTCGGTGAGCGAAAGATCCGCCATGCTCATGCGGAAGCGCCTCGCCCCATCATGCGATGGCCACCGACAGCGCGTCCATCACGCGAACCGGATCGAGGCAGGCGACGATCCGTCCGTCCACGTCGAGCATGGCGAACGTGAACGACGCCGGCGCCCGTGTCAGCGTGGGCGGCGCGGATCGAAACTGTGCGGGATCATGGTGATGCACGCCCCACACCTCATCCACCGTGGTGGCCAGGCGCCCGCGATCATCCCCCAGCACGACCAGCCGTCGCGCGGCCCGCGTGACCCCGATCTCGCTCGCAGGCGCCGCCTCGCCCGGGTCGATCCCGAGGAATCCCGCCAGCGACACGTGCACCACCAGATCACCGCCGACGTTCACGAGTCCGGCCACGGCGGAGCCTCTGCGGTGGGGCAGCGAGTGAACCGGCGGGGGGCTGGCCACGCTCACCAGCAACGACGTCGGCAGGCCAAGCCACTCCGCACCAAGGCGAAACACGAAGAGGGACGCGAAGGTCACCTCCTCCGTGAGCCGCGGCCGCGCGTAATGCGCGGTCGATTCGTCGAGGGTCGCGTCGTCGAGCGGACGGTCGGCAGGATGCGCCACGGTGTCGGTCATGGTGATCCCGGCCTGTCGCTCGTCAACAGCCGGCGCGCGCGGGCGCGCAATCGGTCGGCACCGGCGGCGTCGCCTCGCTGACCGAGCAGGAGAGCCAGATGCAGCATGGCGTCGGCATGCGACGGGTCGAGATACAGCGCGCGGCGATAGCAGGCTTCGGCGCGATGGTCGTCGTTGGAGGCGGCGTATGTCGTTCCCATGATGGCCAGCAGTTCGGCACTCGCGTCCGGTGTGGTCAATGCACCCTCACCGAGGCGGACTGCGTCGGCGAGGCGGCCGGCATCGGCCAGCTCGGCAATCGCCGCCACCAGCGAGTCGGGTACGGGCATCGCGACGGGCCTGGACGGCGACGCGGTCTTTGGAACGGCCGCGTTCGTGACCGAGTCGCTCTTCACCTGCCGCTTCGGTACCGGACGCGGCAGGGTCGGCCGCGTCCGGCGCCGTGGCTCCGCCGCGGCCACTGGGCCGTCCGGTCGGTGCTGGAAGAGGAACGCACGCTCCGCGCCGGGCACCGGATGGAACCCCGCACGCCGGACCGCGAACGTGTCGGCGGCGCCGACCACGAGCAGTCCGTCGGCGACGAGCAGCGCGGTCAGCAACCCGAGCACGCGTTCCTGGGCCTGGACATCGAAATAGATGAGGAGGTTGCGGCAGAAGATCACGTCGTACGCCACATGCGGGGGGCGGAAGTCCGGATCGAGCAGGTTGGCCTGCGCAAACCGCACGAGCGCGCGCACCTCCCCGCTCACCGCGCGACCCGCCGGCGCTTCGTGGAAGAAGCGGGACCAGTCGTCCATCCCTCCACGAAACGACCCGCCGCGATAGACTGCCGTGCGGGCGCGCCCGATCGCTTCCCGGCTCACATCCACGGCATCGATCGCCACGGACGCGGGCGACGCTCCCGCCGCGAGCAGCGTCATGGCAATGGAATATGGCTCCTCGCCGGTGGAGCATGGAGCGCTCAGAATCCGAAAGGGCGCGTCGGCGGCCGCACCGATGCCACGCTGGACGACGCGCTGGGCCACCGCGTCGAGCGCCTCGGGTTCCCGAAAGAAGTACGTCTCCGGAATCACCACCTCCTCCACCAGCTCCAGCAGCTCCTCCTCATCAACCGACACGCGCGCGTCATAGTCGTCCACGTGATCGAGCTTGCAGATGCGCATGCGACGGTGGACCGCGCGCTCCACGAGTGAGCTGCCGACGGTGCTCGGGTCGAGCCCGATGCGGTCGTACAGCAGCCGCTCGATACGCGTCCTCACCGGCGGCGCATCATTGGGCAGACCAGTCACGATGTGACCAGTGCGCGATGAAGCGCCTCGCGAAGCTCGGGGGTGAGCAGTGCGCCTACGGTCACGCGCTGAATGACACCCTCCGGCGTGGCGAGCACGGCGCCGAGGTAGGGCGCGCCGTCGGTCGCCACGCCGGCGTCGACGAATTCGGCGGCGTCCACGCGACGCGTCTCCGTCGCTTCCGGCACGAGGAGTCCGAGCAGCGGCCGCTCGGAGCCGGCAGCTGCTGCCTCGTACCGCACGACCACGATGCGTGTCGCGAGTCGGGGCGCCGTCGGCGTGCCCAGCGCGATGAGACTCAGGTCGACGACCGGAACCGCCTCGTTGCGGTAGTTCATGATGCCTGCCACACCGGCCGGCGCACCCGGGAGCGCTTTCAGGCGTAGGAGAGGAACGATCTCTTCGACGAGTGCACTCTCGACCGCTTAGCGACCGGCGCCGAGGCGAACGAGGAGATAGAGCGCGCCGGTCGTCACCGATGTCATCCCGACCGGGTGAAGCGCGAGACGCCGCGCTGCAGCCCGCGCGCCGCGTCGTTCAGCTGCTCGATCGCCATGTTCGACTGCCGCAGCGAATCCGCCGTCTGCTGCGCCGCGACGCTGAGCTGCGCCAGCGCCTCGCTGATCTGCGCCGCGCTGATCGACTGCGAC
>JBKJIY010000024.1:0-6590 GCA_046598315.1 Gemmatimonadaceae bacterium | reverse complement strand
GCCCGTGGAGAGCTCCGATTCGCGGGAGTAACATCGAGCGAAAGCGTGAGGAGCGGATTGCCCGAATTGAGACGAAAAAACGGCCGGATCTTCCAGGTGAATGATTCTTCGGCCGTTCTCGGTAGGATTCGTTGAATTCGCTCCTCACGCTGTTTGATCTTCACTCTTGTCACATAAACAGGACCGTATATATTCGCGTCCATGCCTTCCCTCGACCATCACGCACGCGCTCTCGCGGCTCTGCGCTTCCGCGCGCTGGGGGACGAGACGCGTCTCCGCGTGCTCGAGCTGCTCATCGATGGCGAACAGTGCGTGGCGGACCTCATGGACGAGACGTCGCTCGGGCAGTCGCTCGTCTCGCACCATCTTCGGACGCTACGCCAGGCAGGGCTCGTCGTCGACCGTCGCGACGGCCGATTCGTGTACTACGCCATCTCGGACACGGCCCTCGCCGACACCATTCGGGCGCTGACCAATCTGGAGTTGGCGGATGAGCCTTCGGCGAGTGGGACGCCGTGAAGCATGTGAAGCTCGAAAGTATGCTGCTGCATCGCCGTGAATAATACATGAATAAATATTGATACATTGCACGGTGGCTTTGCGCCGATCAAGGTCACGCAGTACTTCGGCCGCCGCCTACGCGCGGGTCCGCGCCGCCGATCGTGACCATCGCGCCGGGCTGGCGCCGCCCGGCCCGCCGCGTCACATTCCCCGCGCTTCCTCACCGCGCATCGCCCACCGGAGAACCCATGGAATCCAGCTCGTCCCTCCGCGATCTCGAAGATCGCGTCGCCAAACTGCAGCGCGCCGTCTACTACCTCATCTGGAAGCGCACCGGCTTCGGCGAGCAGTGCGTGCACTGTGGCCACGCCTATCCTGGTCATGGCGAGAAGTGCAAGGCGGCGGAGATCGAGGAACTGGTCCGCTGACAGCCGCGGCACTCGATTCCGCCAGCGGTGGGGTCGATGTCGTGCCCTGGTACGATATGTGAGTATGCCAGGCGTATGCCGCCGTCCCCCAGCATCCGCCTCCTCGGCATCGGCCTGGCTCTGCTCGGTAGCGGCTGTGCACCGCTGAGCCGCGGCGCGCCGGTCGGGCCCTCCGTCGGCGCGGCCGGCAGCGCGCTCCCCGTGCTGGTGACGACGTCGCTCGCCGAGTCGCCCACGCGCTCCTTCGCCCTCGACCGCATCGACCAGCACCAGTTGCCGCTCGACCGCACCTATCGCCGCTTCGGCACCGGGCGCGGCGTGACGGTCTATGTGTTCGACGGCGGCGTACTGGACACGCATCCGGAGCTGGAGGGACGCGTACGCCGCGGCTACGATGCCTTTCCCGACGAGCAGCGGCTGTGCAACGCGCACGGCACCGCCGTCGCCGGCGCCGTGGGGGGAGCCACGCTCGGCGTGGCTCCCGAAGCCGAGCTCGTGGACGTGAAGATGGTGGAGTGCCGGAAGATGCGCGGCACTGTCGACGCCATCCTCCGCGCCACCCGATGGGTGCTGGATGATCACGCACGGCACCCCGGGCAGCGCGCCATCGCCAACTGGTCGTTCATCGCCGACACCAACGCCAGCATCGCCTCGCTCGACGCCGCTGTGGCCGAGCTGCGCACCGCCGGCATTCCGGTCGTGGTGTCCGCCGGCAACGTTGAGCGGAACGCCTGCCGGATCTCGCCGGCCAACGCCCCCGGCACCATCGTCGTGGGCGCCTCGCGCGTGCGCCGGCAGGGCCGCGGCGCCGCGGCGCATCTCGTCGACCAGCGCGCCCCCGGCACGGCCTACGGCGCGTGCGTCGATCTCTTCGCCCCCGGCGATTCCGTGCTGCTCCCCGGGATGAATGTCGTCGAGACGCCGATCACGCAGCTCTGGACCGGGACCTCCATGGCCGCCGGCTACGTGAGCGGCGCCATCGCCCTCCACCTCGAGGCCCATCCCCGTGCGACGCCCGACGACGTGGAGGCGCATCTGCTCGCCACGGCATCCGCGGTCACCGTCGATCCCGTACGCACGCCCGCCACCGGGGTGTTGTACGTAGGCGCGGCGTCGGCCCGCCCAGTCCAGGCTGTCGCGCGGCGCTGAGGCAACCACCAAAAAGCGTTCGGAGCGGATTTCCCGAATTTGCCGGAAACAGCCGGATGATCCTTCAAGTGCTGTTGGTCGATCCGGCCGTGTCCGAGCACCCATCCGGGAATCCGCTCCTGACGCTCCTGGCTGGTCCTGACGCTCTTGTCGGGCCATGCGTGCGACAGAGCGATTGGTCTATCTTTGATCATCCTCCGCCCCTCCCCGCGAATTCCAGTTCCCGTCATGTCCGATACGAGCCTCGATCTCCTGAGCATCAACACCGTCCGCACCCTCTCCATGGATGCGGTTCAGAAGGCCAACTCCGGACATCCCGGTACGCCGATGGCCCTCGCGCCGCTGGCGTACGCGCTGTTCACTCGGCACATGAAGCACGATCCGGCCGATCCCCACTGGCCCGACCGCGACCGTTTCGTCCTCTCGTGCGGCCATGCGTCCATGCTGCTCTACAGCGCCCTCTACCTGAGCGGCTACGATCTCACGCTCGAGGACATCAAGCAGTTCCGGCAGTGGGAGAGCCGCACTCCGGGGCACCCGGAGCTCCATTATACGCCCGGCGTGGAGACCACCACCGGCCCGCTCGGACAGGGCGTGGGCAACGCCGTCGGCATGGCAGTGGCCGAGGCGCATCTCGCGGCGGCCTTCAATCGCGACGGGCATTCCGTCGTGGATCACCACACCTGGTTCATCTGCTCCGACGGCGATCTCATGGAAGGCATCTCCCATGAGGCCGCGTCGTTCGCCGGCCACTTCAAGCTCGGCAAGCTGATCGGCTTCTACGACGACAACAAGATCACGATCGACGGCAGCACCGACCTCACGTACACCGATGACGCGGGCAAGCGGTTCGAGGCGTACGGCTGGCAGGTGCTGCACATCGACGACGTCAACGATCTGGACGCCATCGACCGCGTCGTCGCGCAGGCGAAGGCCGACGTCGAGCGCCCGACGATGGTGGTGACGCGCACGCACATCGGCTTCGGCAGCCCGAAGAAGCAGGGCACCAGCGCCGCGCACGGCGAGCCACTCGGCGCCGAGGGGATCATCGCGACCAAGAAGAACCTCGGCTGGCCCAGGCCGGACGAGGCGTTCTTCGTGCCCGACGAGGCGCTCGCCAACTGGCGCCAGGCGACGGAGCGCGGCGCCTCGGCGCACGCAGAATGGAAGTCCGCGTACGCCGCCTACGCCGCGGCGTTTCCCGCCGAGGCGCGGGAGCTGGAGCGGCGCGTCGCCGGCGAGCTGCCCGAGGGGTGGGAGCGGAGCATCGCCGACTTCACCGCCGAGAATGGTTCGGTGGCCAGCCGCGCCGCGTCCAACACCGTGCTCAACGCCCTCGTGGGCGTGGTGCCGGAGCTGATCGGTGGCTCCGCCGATCTCACCCCGTCCAACGGGACCGCCGTCAAGACGTGGAAGAACTTCGCGCCCGGCGACTACGACAAGCGCTACATGCACTTCGGCATCCGCGAGCACGGAATGGGATCCATCATGAACGGGATGGCGCTGCACCGCGGCCTCATCCCCTTCGGCGGCACCTTCCTGATCTTCTCCGACTACATGCGGCCCGCCATCCGGCTCGCGTCGATCATGAAGCAGCATGTGATCTACATCTTCACACACGACTCCATCGGGCTCGGCGAGGATGGGCCCACGCACCAGCCCGTGGAGCAGCTCTCGGCGCTGCGCGCCATTCCCGGGCTCACGGTGATCCGTCCCGCCGATGCGACGGAGACCGCCGAGGCGTGGAAGGTGGCGATGCGTCACGCGCACGGGCCGGTCTGCCTGGTGCTGACGCGGCAGAAGCTCGGCTACATCGACCGGACCGCATTCGCCTCGGCCGCGGGCGTCGCGAAGGGCGGCTACGTGCTGGCGGACGCCGAGGGCGGGCGGCCCGACGTGGTGCTGCTGTCGAGCGGGAGCGAGGTGGCGCTGGTGATGAGCGCGCGGGAGAAGCTGGCGGCCGGCGGGGTGAAGGCGCGGGTGGTGAGCATGGCCAGCCACGAGCTGTTCGCTGAGCAGTCAGCGGACTACCGGGACGAGGTGCTGCCGCCGGCGGTGCCCAGGGTGAGCATCGAGGCCGCGCACAGCATGAGCTGGTACCGGTGGGTCGGGTCCAACGGCGTGGTGCTGGGGATCGACCGATTCGGGGCGAGCGCGCCGTTCGAGACCATCTACACCGAGCTGGGGATCACGGTGGAACGGGTGGTGGAGGCAGCGCGGGGGGTGGTGCCGAGGGCACGCGCGGTCGCGTCGACCGCGCCGTGACGTCGCCCATCCGCTGGGTGCGGCGGCGTGCAGAGCGATCTGCTGGTCCGTCTACCTCCGTCGTCGTCTCGTTCCGCCGAGCAGCGCGCCCATCAACCCCCGCGCCACCACGCCGACTACGGTTCGCGCCATCGGTGACTTGAGTACCTGCTCCAACGCGGTCGGCGGCGCTTTCGCCACGCGGCCTCGCGGCGTGGCAGCGGCTCCCGGCTCCGATGCTGCGGCGGCTTCCGCCGTTTCCGCCGCCACTTCACTCCGCGCCGCGAGCATTTCGCGCGCGCTCTCCCGGTCCACCGGCGTCGCATACTCCTTCACCTGCGCCGACGCTCTGTTCCGCGCCGCGAGCTCGTCATCCGTCAGCGGCGCCATGCGCGACGACGGCGGCACCATCCGCACGGCGAAGGGCGGTGTTGGCGCGCCGCTGTCGTTCAGCACCGTCACGAATGCCTCTCCGATACCGAGCGACGTCAGCGTGCCGGGCACGTCGTAGAAGACAGTCTTGGGAAAGGTCCGCGCCGCGGCGCGCAGGGCCTTCTCGTCGTCGGGCGTGTATGCTCGCAGGGCATGCTGCACGCGGTTGCCGAGCTGACCAAGAATGTCGGCGGGGACGTCCTTGGGGCTCTGCGTCACGAAATAGACGCCGACGCCCTTGGAGCGGATGAGCCGCACGACGCGCTCCACCTGCTCCTCGAATGCCTTGCTCGCGCCGTCGAACAGCAGATGCGCCTCGTCGAAGAAGAACACCAGCTTCGGCTTGGCGAGATCGCCCGCCTCGGGCAGTGTGTTGTACAGGCGCGCCAGCATCCACATCATGAAGGTGGAGAAGAGCGCGGGCTTGTCCTGCACGTCCTTCAGCTCCAGCACGCTCACGGTGCCCTGCCCGTCGGGACGGACGTGCAGCAGATCGCCGAGATCGAACTCCGGCTCGCCGAAAAAGATGCCGGCGCCCTGCTGCTCCAGCTCCACCATCTCGCGCAGCAGCACGCCCACGGTCTGCTTCGACATTCCGCCGTACTCCTTCAGCTCCTCGGCGCCATCGCCGGAGAGATGCTGCAGCACCGCGCGCAGGTCGCTGAAGTCGAGCAACAGCAGCCCACGGTCGTCGGCGTACTTGAACACCATGGCCAGCACGGACGACTGCGTCTCGTTCAGGCCGAGCACCTTCGCCAGCAGCAGCGGCCCGAACGACGACACGGTCGCGCGGAGCTGCGCGCCGAGCGCGCCGGTGAGGCTGAGAAACTCCACCGGATGTCCGGCGGGCGTCCACTGATACCCGGTCTCCGTCGCCCGCTGCACCACCTTGGGCGACGACTCCCCCGGCTCGGCGATGCCGGCGACGTCGCCCTTCACATCGGCCACGAACACGGGGACGCCGGCCGCCGAGAGCTGCTCGGTCATGAGTTGCAGCGATTTGGTCTTGCCCGTGCCCGTGGCGCCGGCGATCAGGCCGTGGCGCGTGAGCATGGTGAGCGGGACGCGCACGCTCGGCCGCGGATCGATCTCGCCGTCGTGCACGATGGCGCCGAGCAGGATGCCGGGCCGGTCGGTGGGGAAGGCGGCGTGCGCGGCCGTGAGGATCTTCTCGTCCATGTCGGTTACCTGATCGGGCGGGTCGGCTGGAGCTATCTCTTGGGATCCAGGATGTCGTCGATGCGGTGCGACGCACCCTGCAGATGCAGCGTGGTGCCCCGGTCGCCGCTGCGGCTGGTGCCGGCACGAATGTCGGTGCGGAGCTGCACCAGCGTGCCCCGCAGCTGCGACTTGGCATCGTCGCTCAACGCGACGCGCTGAATCCCGAACTGCGCGCGCTGCGCCGTCACCACTGGGCTCTCGGGCACGGGGTTGAGCTTGCGGTCGATCTGCGTGAGATAATCCATCTGCAGCTCGCGGCGGTACGCGTCGATCGATCGCCCCGCGTACAGCTCGCTCCAGATACCGCGGCGCATGTCGTCGAGCAGCGCCGAGAGCGAGTAGGTGTTGGCCCTGTTGCTCGCCAGCGCTTCCACCTCGAGCAGCCGGTTCAACCGTCCGTCCTCCAGCGCGGCGCCGAGCACGCTGGATTGCGCGGCGTTGATGCGCGCGATCATGCCGGTGGCCTCGATGCGCGCGGCGATCTCGGGGCGGATCAGGTACGCCGGCGTGGTGAACACGTTGTCGTTCAGGAAGCGCACGGCCTCCTGCTGCCGAGCCCGTGACAGCGCGACATACACCGGCCCGCTCTGACCACCGGCCTTGTACTGCACGGTG
>JBKJIY010000116.1:0-13504 GCA_046598315.1 Gemmatimonadaceae bacterium | reverse complement strand
CGCTACAACGCGCAGTTCGGCGGACAGCTCGCGTACGAGATCAAGGGGGGCAAGATCGCCGGGATGCTCAAGGACGTGGCCTATCAGATCCGAACGCCGGAGTTCTGGAACGCGCTGGACATGATCGGCGGAACGCGCAGCTACGAGATGGGGGCGAGCTTCTTCGACGGCAAGGGCCAGCCCGGCCAGGTCAACGCCGTGAGCCACGGCAGCGTGCCGAGTCGCTTCCGCAACGTCAACGTGATCAACACCGGGAGAAAGGCATGAGCGCCCCGAGAAGTCTCTTTGGAACGGGGAGCATCCTCTCCCCGCACGACATGATGTCGCGCGCCGAGGCGCAGGCGTTTCTGGCGGGCGTCATCAAGCGCTCGCGGGCGGACACGATCGCCGCGTCACTGGTCGGCGGCTACCAGGGCAACATCCGCTTCGCCGCCAACCGCATCAGTACGTCCGGCGGCGTGACCAACTCGCAGCTGGCGATACAATCCGGCTTCGGGCCCAGGCACGCGATCGTCACCACGAGCGACTTCTCGCCGGCAGGACTGGAGCGCGCGGTGCGGCAGAGCGAGGCGATCGCCAGGCTCGCGCCAGACGATCCGGAGAGCATGCCGCTGCTCGCGCCTCAGCAGTATCAGAGCATCGATGCCTTCTTCGAGTCCACGGCCGCGCTCACGCCGGCTGACCGCGCGGCGGCGGCGCACACGGCCATCGGCGCGGCCAAGGCCGCCGGCGACCTCGACGCGGCGGGATTCATCATCGCCGGTAGCGGGTACAACGCCTTTGCGTCGAGCAGCGGCCTGTATGCGTACTTTCCGTCCACGAGCGCCAACTACCAGCTCACCGTCCGCACGCATGACGGCACGGGATCGGGCTGGGCCGCGGCCGATCATCCAGACTGGCGCCAGCTCGACTTCAAGGCCGTCGCCGAGCGAGCGATCGCCAAGGCGCGCGCCTCGCGCAATCCGGCAGCCATCGAGCCGGGGCGCTACACGGTGATCCTCGAGCCGCAGGCGGTGGGCGACCTCGTGCAGCTGCTCGCGTTCGCCCTCGATGCGCGCAGCGCCGACGAGGGACGCTCCGCCTTCTCGAAGCAGGGCGGCGGCACGAAGATCGGCGAACGCGTAGTGGACCCCCGCGTGACGATCTACTCCGACCCCGCCGATCCCCAGCTCCTCGGCCAGCCGTGGAACGGCGAGGGACTGCCGCTCGGCCGCGAGGTCTGGGTGGAGAATGGTGTGCTCAGGCAGCTGCAGTACTCTCGTTTCTGGGCACAGAAGAAGGGCGCCCGTCCGAACGGCGGTCTCGACGGCGTCAAGATGGCTGGAGGGACCGCGTCCACGGAGCAGATGATCGCCTCCACCCCGCGCGGCATCCTCGTCACTCGCCTCTGGTATCTACGCCAGGTCGATCCCCGCACCGTGCTCTATACCGGCCTCACGCGCGACGGGACCTTCCTGATCGAGAACGGAAAGGTGACGCGATCGGTGAAGAATCTCCGCTTCAACGAAAGCCCGCTGTTCATGCTGAACAATCTCGAAATGCTGGGCCGCGCCGAGCGCATCGCCGGCACCGAGGCGGGGGGCAACGTGGTGTTCCCCGCACTCAAGGTGAGGGATTTCAATTTCACGTCGTTGTCCGATGCAGTCTGAGTACATCAGGAAGACAGGAAGACAGGAAGACAGGAAGACAGGAAGTCAGGGACTGCCAACTGTCTTCCCGCCTCACTGTCCTTCTGTCTTCCTGCGTCTAGAACGTATCACACTGCCGGGGATCGCCGGAATCGAAGCCACGCTTGAACCAGCTCATGCGCTGCGCCGACGATCCGTGCGTGAAGGATTCGGGGCTCACACGTCCCGTGGATCGCTGCTGCAGCCGGTCGTCGCCCACCGAGGCCGCGGCGGCGAGGCCCTGCTGCATCTCGCCCGGCTCCAGCAGATTGCGCTCGTTCGCCGCCTTGCCCCATACCCCCGCGTAGCAGTCGGCCTGCAGCTCCAGCGCCACGGACAGCTTGTTCTCCGCTCCGGGATTCTGCTGCTGGAGCTGTCGCATCTTCGTGTCCGTGCCCAGCACGTGCTGCACATGGTGCCCGAGCTCGTGCGCGATCACGTACGCCTGGGCGAACTGGCCCGGCGCGCCATACTTGCTCTGGAGATCGTCGAAGAACGCCAGGTCGATGTAGACGCGCTCGTCGCGCGGGCAATAGAATGGGCCCATCGCCGACTGACCCGTACCGCACGCCGTCGGCTCCAGATCGCGATACAGCGTGAGCTTCGCATGGCGATACTCCGCGCCGAACTGCGGCAGCACCTTATCCCAGGTGCCCTGCGCGTCATCGAGCACGCCCGAGACGAACCGCACCTGCGGCTCCTCGCGCGCCGAGTCGGCGGCGCTGATCCCCGTCCTCCCAGCCTGCGCCCCTGCGGTCACGGCCGGCTGCACCCCCGCTTCATCAAACAGATTTCGGCCGAAGATGAGGCTGAGCACCAGCAGTACCGCGCTCCCCCCGATGCCGACGACTCGGCCGCCGCCGCCACCGCGGCTGTCCACCAGATCGGAGCTGCGCCCGCCATTGCCCAATCGCATGATCTCTCCCGTTTCGGTTATGGCCGCTGCCAAAAGCAAAAACCCGGCCGATGTCCGCCGGCCGAGCTCTCACCGTCGTTGCCATCTACCGTCTGAGGCGTCAGACAGGACATTATGGCCCGATGCTGTCCTGCTGATGTCTCCGCCGCCGGATGATGAGACCCTGTGGACCGTGAGATCACGGAACGTGCACGCGTGGAGCGGCTGACCCAGATCCGGGGGGAGTTGCTGCGGCGCATTCGGCCGTTCTGCGAAACCATGCCCCATGAGCTCTTCCTCGAGATGATCGAGACGATGGCCGCGGTTCAGCTCAAGTACGAGTTGCGCGGACCGAGCGAGCCGCACTGAGCGAGCGCCGCACGACAGTTTCGCCCTCGCGCGATGGACAGCGCGACTGCCGTGGGTCCGCTATGTTGGGAGAGGGCTTCCCTCTTTCTTCGCATTACCGCCGTCATTCATGAGCGACCCGCAGCAGCAATCCGACGAAACGACCGTCTCCGAGGTTCCGAACTGCCCGAAGTGCTCGGGGGCCATGTGGGACAATCGGGCCGGAAAACGGAATCCCAAGGCGCCGGATTTCAAGTGCCGAGACAAGTCGTGTGATGGAGTGGTCTGGCCACCGCGCGGCGCGGCCTCGACGGCGGGTGCAGCAACCGGCGAGACAGGAGCGCTGCCGCCGGACGGGATGCCGCTCTGTCCCATCTGCGGTGGCGCGATGTGGGACGACCGCGTGTCCAAGCGGAACCCCAAGGCCCCGGATTTCAAGTGCAGGAACAAGCCGAAGGAGCGAGGCGGCCCGGGCTGCGAGGGCATCATCTGGCCTCCGCGGGACGGTGCGCCCAGTCCCTATCCCGCGCCGGCTCCTCGCCGCGCCAACGCGCCGCCGTACGGCGACGCGCCGCCGCACGACGGACCACCACCCTTCGACGACGCGCCTCCGCACGACGACGACGACCTTCCGTTCTGACCGCGCTCATCGTCGGTCGGGTCGTCGTCCGCCTGCATCAGAGCAGGCCGCGAATCCACCCTCCATCCACCGGAATCGACGCGCCGGTGGTGTAGCTCGCCCGTTCCGACGCGAGAAACGCCACCATCGCGCCGAACTCCGCCGGCTCGCCGAGCCGCCCCATCGGAATCTGACCCTCCCACACCGCGAGCTGGTCTGCCGCCGACGTCCCACGCAACGACGCGTTGCGTTCGGCGAGCTCGTCGACGCGCTGCGTACGCGTGTAGCCGGGCATCACGTTGTTGACGGTGATGCCGAAGGGCGCCACCTCGTTCGCGAGTGTGCGCGCAAAGCCGGTGACGGCGGCGCGCACGCTGTTGGAGAGGATGAGATTGTCCACTGGCTGCTTCACGGCGATGGACGTGACATTGATGATGCGACCCCAACGCCGCTCCTTCATCCCCGGCAGCACGCCGCGCGACAACTCCACCACGCTCTCGAGATTCTGCCGCACCGCCGTGCGCCAGGCCTCGGCGGAGTGGCTCTCGAACGGGCCCGCGGGCGGCCCGCCCGTATTGGTCACCAGCACATCCACGCGTCCGAACGCACTCGCGGCCGCCTCGAGCACACGGGCGATGCCGGCTGGCTCGCCGAGGTCGGCCACTACATCCACGATCTCGACGCCGTGCGCCTCTCGCATGGCCGCCGCCGCTTCGCGCAGCGCATCCTCGCCACGCGCGCAGAGCACGAGCCTGCACCCCTCGCGCGCGAGTTCCTCGGCCACGGCACGTCCCAATCCCCTGCTGGAGGCGGCGACGAGCGCGACCTTGCCCCCGAGTCCGAGCTCCATCCTACTTCGTGTTGTGGAAGTAGCTGTCGGTGCCGTCGAGCCAGTCCTGCCGAGGCGGATTGAAGATGTCCACGTCCAGGGTGTCCTCCAGCGCGCGCGCCTCGTGCAGCACGTTCGAGGGAATGTGCAGCACCTCCCCTGCCCGGACGATGATGTCCTGGCTGCGGTCGGCGCCGATGAAGAAATGCAGCGCGCCACTCAGGATGTACGTCAACTGCTCGTTGTGGTGCGAATGCTGCGGCACGAGCGCATCCTTCTTCAGGTACACGTGCGCGAGCATCATCCCGTCCCCGGTGATCAGACGGCGCGAGATCGTGTCGGTCACGCGCTCCTCGGGCATATCGGTCCAGCGAAAGTGGCGAACGGTGGATTCGGTCATGGCGTGCGAGATGGAGGAGTCGAGGTTGAGCGGAGGAAGCTCGCTCGCTCGGCGCCACGCCGCTACCCTCCCCCCGCACGCGTGCACGCCGCCTCATCGCTACGGGCACTCACCCTCCGCCATCGGCGTTAGTCGACCATGAACGCCTCACGCACCCTGCTGCTGCTGGTCGCCGTTGTGGCGTGCGGCGGACGATCACCCGGTGCCGCGCTCCGCGCCGGCGCGCTGGCCCCCTGCCCGGTCACGCCGAACTGCGTGTCGACGGAATCCGCCGACCCGAAGCAGCGGATGCCTCCCATCTCGTTTGGAGACGGGGTTGAAGCGGCGCAGGCTCGACTGGCGGCCGCCCTGCGCGCACAGCCCAGGGTCAGCATCGTGGCCGAGCGACCCGGCTATCTGCGTGCCGAGGGACGGAGTCGCGTCTTCAGATTCGTGGACGACATGGATTTCGTGATCGACTCCGCCGCACGCGTCATTCGCTTTCGCGCGGCGTCACGGGTCGGCCACGACGACTGGGGGGTAAATCGCGCGCGCATGAGCGCGATTTCGGCACGCGCCCAATTCCTGCATTCGGGCGCACCATGACATCCGCCCAACCACTTCGCTTGCGCAGTCGCACGGCAGAGCTCGGCTCACGCCTCCTGCGCGTCCTCACGATGGCAACCATACTGGTCGTGTCGATCTCCGGCCAGCCACTCGTCGCGCAGGTCACCACCAGCACCGACGGCCGGACCGTGGTGCCGCGGGACACCGCGGACGCAGCCCGACACCAGACGCTGTTCACGTACCGCGACGCCGCCCTCGCGGCCGGGTTCGTCGGCCTCACCTTCGCCATGTTCCCGGCGGACAGGCAGATCGCGCGACAGCTACAGGACGAGAGCCTCCAGGCCAACCAGTTCTTTCGCCGTTCGGCCAACGGACTCGAAGTGATCAGCACGCCGGGTTCCTACTTCATTGGAGGTGGATTGTACGCCTTTGGCCGCGTGATGGGTCATAAGGACGTTGCGGATCTCGGCTGGCACGGTACCGAGGCGGTGCTCCTCTCCTCCGGGGTCACCGGCATGCTCAAGGGCATCCTCGGTCGAGCCCGTCCCGACTTCGTGGCCGACACCAACCCGCGCGACTTCCAGTTCGGCAGGGGATTCGGCAAGTCGGCGCGACAATCGTTCCCGTCGGGTCACACCACGACGGCATTCGCCGCCGCCGCCGCGGTGACGAGCGAGGCACGTCGCATGTGGCCAAAGTCGGTCTGGTTCGTGGCGCCGGCGATGTACGGCGGCGCCACGCTGGTGGGTCTGTCCCGCATGTACCACAACCGCCATTGGGCGAGCGACGTCGTGCTCGGCGCCGCCGTCGGTACCTTCAGCGGCCTCAAGGTGGTGCGCTACTCCCACGCGCACCCCGACAATCGAATCGACCGGATGATCCTCAGTGCGAGCGTGATGCCCGACGGGCGGGGCGGCGGCGTGCTCTCGTTCTCGGTTCCCGCGCCCTAGAAGAAGCGCCCGCCCGCGGCCGCTCGCTGGCCGCGCCGCGCGTCGTTCGGCATGCTGATGAGCAGCGGGGGCGTGGATCCAACCTGGAACCCCGGCGGCCCGCCGTCCGTAGGGGGACACCATGAGACAGACCAACGTGAGCCAGAACGCCGCGCCACAGGCCCCGCCCCCGGCCGCCCCGGCCGCCCCGCCCGCCCCTTCCGCCACCATCGTCCGTAGCGGCGCGCTCGGGGCGCCCGCCGCCAGCTATACCCGCGCCGACATCGCCGCCCTTCGCCATCGCGGCAGCGAGCTTTCCAATCAGCTCACCTCGGCAGACGGGAGGCGCCGAGCGATACAGGAGCGCCTTCGACGCGCCGATGGCCCGGACAGGGCGGGGCTCGAACAGCGATTGGGCGTGCTCGACAATCGTATCGCGCGACTGGAGCTGGACATCGAGGAGAACGGCCGCGCGCTGGCCTCCCCTGCGGCATCGTTGGCCATGGCCACGTCGAATCGCGATTTCACTCCGTCGAGATCTCGCGAAAAGGTGATCGATGGCATGGTGCCGATCTCCATCGTGTTCACGCTGTTCGTGCTCTTTCCACTGGCGGTCGCCCGAGCGCGCGCACTATGGAGGAGGGGCGCGCTGCCGCGCAGCGCGTCGTTGCCGGCCGATACCGTGCAGCGACTGGAGCGCATGGAGCAGGGCATCGACGCCATCGCCATCGAGGTGGAACGCGTCTCGGAGGGCCAGCGCTTCGTGACACGTCTCATGACGGAGCGCGGCTTGGCGCTCGATGCCGGACCGGGACCGATGGAGCCCGTGCGCGTGCCGGAGGCGAACCGCGTGAGTGTGGAGCGCTAGAGGCGCTGCGGACCGCCCGGCGATGCCGGCACGTCAGGGCGAGTCGTCCGAAGGCGAGACGCGGGGCGCCGCCGAGGCGCTGCTGCACAGCGCGCGGAGCTCGCGCTCGGTGCCCTGGGACCAATGCTCGGGGATCGGGTGCAATCGCCGCTTCTCGTGCGCGCACTCGAACACGAGCCATCCCTCGCCCAGCCCGTCTTCCATGTGAATCCGGTGACCGGCCACGACGCGCCGATCGGGCGCCGCTCGCGACCCGAAGCGCCGCTCCGTATCGGATCGTCGCTCGGCCGACTGCGGAATGACTTCCCACGCCTGCCAGGCTGTTCCAGCCTCATCGACGAATTCGCGATGCGCCACTCAATCCCCCCAGATCACCGGTATTCCGCGGTCGTTGCGAGACTCGCGCCTCAGGACTTCCAACTCAGAGCGAGGAGCTCCACTTCCGCGAGATCGTACCACGTGGCGGGATAATTTCGCACGCGCCGCACGGCGGCATCGCTCGTGAAGATGAGCGACGAGCCCCGGCGGCGATCGTAGTCAGCGTAGGCGCGCTCGGACACGTGCCATTGCGCGCCATCCACATCGATAAAAACTCGCACACGATCGTCGGCAGCGTCGGAGGGCGACGCAGGTGCACGATTGGGAGCAGGCGGCATTGCTGTCCGATGAGGGCGAGGGGTGCTTGTGTTCGTGTGCAGAACGGGGAAACTGCATCGGAGGGAGCGCGAGGGCAACGCGTGCCGCACGACCGTTCACGGAATTTGGCGCACCGCCGCGCATCACGTGTCGGTCGGAGGCCAGCCTCCGAGAGGTATCGGCAACTCCTCCCACGAACCTGCGATGGCGACGCTCACGGTTCCGCCTTTCGCGTCGCCGACGTGCGCGTCGGCTGACGCAACACACTAGAGAGAGTGTGGGGTTCGAGAGCGGGTTCGTGTGGGAGTTCGCCGACGACTTTCCAACCCGACGCGCGCCGCCGCCGCAGACGCGCCGCGATCACGGATTCGCCGCCGAAGGCATGCGCAGCCACCGGGAACCGTGGATCTGTCGCACAACATGACAGAGCCTATTCGTCGTGGCAGAAACCCGGTCGAAGTTATCGAATACTTTGAAAATGAAAGTTGTCTACGTGCAAAATGCGACGAAGTGTCGCAGATTGCATGAATCTTGGTAACGGACATCGGGCTGGCAGACCGAAAGGAAGCGGACACATCGTCCGATCTGCGGCATCTCGGAGTATTTCCACGTCATCCTGACTGAAACGTGGCGGGGGTAGCGCATGGCCCTGCCGTTGCTAATGCACTCGACCGTCGCGGCAGCCACGCCAAGACGCCCCACCCGCTCGACGCGCCGGACGGACCGCCGATACTCCCCCTCGTCCGACCACGCGCCCCATCTCGGCAGAATACTCGAGCGTGTGGATACCTCCGTTCCCGGGCGTCGCCGTCCGGAAGGTGACGACAATGAACTTCAGTTTTCGCAAGCTGCTCGCCGCGTTGGCCCTCACTGGCGTCATCGTGGCCTCGAGTGCCTGTGGTGTCGACCACAGTACCGGCTCGTCAGCCGTCGAGGGTGGTGAATCCCGCCTGGGTACCTCCAGCTTCACGCCGACCGCGAGCAAGGTCCTGTTCGCCATCCCCAACGGCGTCTACACCTTCACGGTGCAGCCCCGCACCGACGCCCTGTTGAACATCGGCGGAACGAGTCGACTCTACGTCCCGGCCGACGGCATCTGCAGCCTGGTTGGTTCCGGCTATGGCCCGACCACGTGGGATGCGCCGTGCACGCCGACGAACGTTCCGGTGGTGATCACGGTCAAGTCGACGGGAGCCGGCGGCGCCACCCCGCGGCTCGAGTTCCAGCCGGCCCTGCGCTTCAATCCCAAGAAGTCCGTCACGCTGTTCATGTTCGGCAAGAACGTGACGAGGGCCGAAGCCGCTAGCTGGGCGATTCTCTACTGTCCTGCCAGCGCGCCGGGCGGCACGTGCATCAACGAGGCCGACAAGGACAGGTCGCTGACCTCCTACGTGGATCCCACCAGCAGCGTGGTATTCCGCCG
The DNA here is from genome assembly GCA_046598315.1 of Gemmatimonadaceae bacterium. Classification (GTDB taxonomy): domain Bacteria; phylum Gemmatimonadota; class Gemmatimonadetes; order Gemmatimonadales; family Gemmatimonadaceae; genus AG11. The sequence continues at coordinate 4,344 of JBKJIY010000116.1, read as the reverse complement.
CATCAAGCACTTCTCCGACTTCCTGCTGACGAGTGGATATGTGATTCTCGACTGACGCCTCTGCGCCCCGGCTCCGCATCCAGAGCGATGGCAGCGAAGAACTCCGGGGCTTCGCTCGGGCCGACAGACAGGTCAATCGTCCCGAGCATGTACAGATTGAATACAGTCATTCCATACTGAACAGTTGTTCGGACAACCTGACAATAGGAGACGGCGACCACCGTAATTTGGTGACGCAAGTTGCAAAACATCTCGCAGAATGCAAGAAAACACTCAGTGTTTCGGTAGGACAAGGCGACCGCCAGCCAGAGGGCAAAGTGACCGAGTACGCTCTGGATGGCGTCGCCGAGCGACAAGATGACCGAGCAGCGACCGCCTCGGTGAATGGCCTCAGGGTTGCCTTTGCTCGAGCGCAATCGAGGCCTGTACGCCACGATGTCCCAGTTCGTTCGACGCCTGGAAAGACCGCCGATACTCGAAGATGTCCGACCACGCGATCACAGCGTCGAGCGTGTGGAAACCCCTGATCCCGGGCGCCGCAGCCCGGAAGGTGAATTCGATCATGTTCAAGAATGGACCGAAGGGCCTGGTTGCTCTCGCCCTTACCGGCGTCATCGTTGCCTCGAGCGCCTGTGGTGTCGACAGCAGCACCGGTTCGGCCGCCGCGCGGGATGGGGCATCCGCCGCTGGCATCTCCAGCTTTGCGCCGGCCCCCAGCAAGATCCTCTACGGCATCCCCGACGGCGTCTACAAGTTCAAGGTCGAGGCTGGTAAAGCCGCTTCCCTCAACATCGGGGGCACGAGCCGCCTCGACATCCCTGAGGACGGCATCTGCGACCTCGCCACCTCCGGCTACGGTCCCTCCACCTGGGATGCTCCCTGCTCCCCGACCAAGCAAGACGTAGACATCACCGTCACCTCGACCGGCGCGGGCACATCCAACCCGAAGCTGGACTTCGTGCCCGCTCTTCGCTTCAACCCCAGCAAGAGCGTCCGGCTCTCCATGTACGGCAGGAACGTGACGGATGCCGATGCGGCGAGCTGGGTCATCAAGTACTGCACGCTCGACGCGGCCGGTGTGAACAACTGCGTGAACGAGTCGGTCAACGACGCCTCGCTCAAGACGTACATCGACAGCGACAAGAGCGTCGCCTTCCGCCGGATCAAGCACTTCTCGGAGTTCCTGCTCGGGTACGTGATCCTCGACTGAGCATCCTGACGGACTGCGCCTGCCGCTCCGGCGGGCGTAACGGAGGCCGGTGGATGCTCGTCTAGACGACGCAGCTCCACCGGCCCTCGCGGTTCTCAACCTCCGGCGACTGGATCGCCTCGTGGCACCTTCCGACAACTCCGGCGCGCTCCCGTCGCGCAGCGCCCATCTCCGCCTCGTGGAGGCGCCCGAGCCGCACGCCTCGGCCCGCGGCCTCATCGACGAGGCCCGCGCGCTCGACAAGCTCGGATCACGCGCCGAAGCGCGCGAGCTCTACGAGCGCGCCCTGCACGCGCTGGATTCCGCCTCGCCGGCGATGGCGTCCACACTGCTGCGCTGGATCGCGCGGTCGTACGAGGTGGACGCCAACTACGAAGCCGCCGCCGACTGCGCGGAAGCGGCCGTCGCCACCGCCGAGCTCGGAGACGACCGGAACGCGCTGGGCCACGCGCTCAACGTGCTCGCGGCGGCCAAGTGGCGCCTTGGCGAGCTCGCCGAAGCCGAGGGGCTGTTTCACGAGGCGCTCGAGCGCGGCACCAGCACCACGGATCCGCGCCTCCAGGTCGACGTCAACACCAACCTGGGCTCGCTCGCCAAGATCCGCGGCGATTTCCGCGAAGCGCTGCGCTACTACCAGGCGGCGCTGGCGCTGGGCCGCGGCCACTCGCTGCTGGACAACATTCTCGTCGCCCTCAACAACCTCGCGCTCACCAACATCGATCTCGGCCGCCTGGAGGCGGCCGAAGAGGCGCTCATCGAGGCGCTCACGATCGCCAACGCGCTGGGCGGCCTGTCGTACCGCATTCAGCTCGAGGTCAACTACGCGCAACTCCAGATCGACAAGGGCGATCTCGTGGAAGCCAAGCGCCGCTGCGACCGGGGCATGACGCTGGCCGCGCACCTCAGGGATACGCGTGCCAACGGCGAGGCCGAACGCGTGTACGGGGTGATCGCTCGTGAATCCGGCGATCTCGCCACCGCCGAGGCGCATCTCGCCAAGGCACGCGACATCGCCGGCGGATCGGGTGATCTGTCGCTCGAGGGCAAGGCCAACTGCGAGCTCGCCGAGCTGTTCGGAAAGATGGGACGCAATCGCGAGACGCTCCGTGCGCTCAACCGCGCGCACATCTGCTATACCAAGCTGAGTGCACGCCACGCGCTCGCCGACGTCGGGCGCCGCATGTCGGCGCTCGAGGGGGACTTTCTCGACGTCGTGCGCCAGTGGGGCGTGTCGATCGAATCCAAGGACATCCACACGCAGGGCCACTGCGAACGTGTCGCCGATCTCGCTGGCGCGCTGGCGGCCAAGGCGGGCCTCGACGAATCGTCGCTCTTCTGGTTCCGCATCGGCGCGCTGCTCCACGACGTAGGCAAGCTGATCGTGCCGGCCGAGGTGCTGAACAAGACCGGCAAGCTCACGGACGACGAGTGGCACCTCATGAAGCAGCATCCGGCGGCGGGCGTGGAGATGCTGGCCGACGTCGAGTTCCCCTGGGACGTGGCGCCGATGGTCCGCAGCCATCACGAGCGGTGGGACGGACGCGGATATCCGGACGGGCTTGCGGGTGAGGACATCCCTCTTCCGGCGCGCCTCCTCTGCATCGCCGACGTGTACGACGCGCTCACCTCGGAGCGGAGCTACAAGCGGGCATTCTCCCATCTCGAGGCAATGGAGATCATGCGCCGAGACGTGGGCCGGCAGTTCGACCCCACGCTCTTCGTGAAGTTCGAAGAGCTGGTGCGGCGCGGCACCGCGAGCGCCGCCTCGGCCAGGAAGGCGGCCGCGTCGGCCGGACGGGCCAAGACCCCCATCTCCGCCACGGTGTCCGAGGACGACGATCTCACGGGCGCGCTCGTGCGCAAGGCGTTCGTGAACGTCACCTCGGCCGTCCTCGCCGAGCGCCGGCGGACTGGTGCGCCGGTCTCGCTGCTCGTGGTGGACGTGGACCAGTTCAAGACCGTCAACGACAGCTATGGCCACCTCACGGGGGACGACGCGCTGAAGATGGTGGCGGGCGTGATGCGGGAGCAGCTCCGGCCGGGCCAGTATGTGGGCCGCTACGCGGGCGACGAGTTCGTGGCGCTGCTGCCCGGCCTCGATGCCGACGCCGCGCGCACCATCGCCGAGGACATCCGCCGGACGACGTCGGCCACTCCCGTGCCGGTCCGCGAGTCGGTCGGCCAGTTCATGACCGTCACTCTCTCCATCGGTGTCGCCACCGCGCCGGGACAGGGCGAGAACTTCGAGTCGCTGTTCACCGCCGCCGACCGCGCCCTGTTCGATGCCAAGCGCGAGGGTCGCGACAAGGTCGTCGTGGCCGGCGCGCTCACGGACGGGCCACCCGCGCTTTCCTTCAGCCGGTTCGTGGGACGGACCCAGGAGCTGCGCGCGCTCGTCGGTTCGCTCGATGACAGCGTGCAGGGATCGCCGCAGGTCCGCGTCCTCATCGGTGAAGCGGGCGTGGGCAAGTCCACCCTCGTGCGTCAGCTGCTGCCGGAGCTGCGGCTGCGCGGCGCGGTGATGGTGACGGGACGTGCGCTGGACAGCGAGAGCCGGCCGCCGTACGGACCGTGGGCCGAGGTGGTGCTCGCGCTGCACGAGCTGGGCTTGAGCCCCACCCGCTCCTCGCCACTGCTGGAGCGCCTCGTCCCGGCGCTGCGCGGTCCGTCTCCCGAGCCGATGGTGCCGCAGGCGTTCGGCGCGGCACAGGGCCATGCCTTCCTCCAGGAATTGCTGACGTACCTGCGCAGCGCGAGCGAGTCGCGGCCGATCACGCTGGTGCTCGAGGACATGCACTGGGCCGATGCGGCGAGCTGGGACGGTCTCGAGTTCATCATCGCCCAGCTCACCAGTGAACGCATCTGCATCGCGCTCACGCTGCGCGCCGAGGAGGCCGCGTATGGGGCGGTCAAGGACCGGCGTCAGAAGCTGTCGCGGGACGAGCGCTCCCGCGAGGTGCGGCTTGATCGTCTCACCAACGGCGAGATACGCGAGTGGCTGCAGGGAGCGCTGCACCGGTCCGACCTCGGCGACGATCTGCTCGACTTCGTCCTGCGTCACACGGAGGGCAATCCGTTCCTCGTGCTGCAGCTGCTTCGCGCCCTCGTGGAGGAGGAGGTGTTCACGTACACGA
>JBKJIY010000028.1:0-19320 GCA_046598315.1 Gemmatimonadaceae bacterium | reverse complement strand
GGCCGGCCTGGCACTCCAGGCTCGCGTACATCTGCCCGCGGAGTCGCGAACGCTCCCGGCGAGTGCGCTGCAGCTAGCGCTCGTGGTGCCGCCCGACGCCTCGTTGCGCGCCTCCGCACCGGCGTTCACGACGCGCCTCGCGGTCTCGTGGACCGGGGAGTCCGGGCGGCTCACCTACACGGTGGATCGCGAGTCGCGCTCCGAGCCGTTGTCGTCGTTCGTGCGGGGCAGCTCACACCGCGTCGGCATTACCGTCGGTGCCGACGGGCGCGTGACCTTCTACGTGGATGGCACCATCCGCTGGCGCTCCTCGCTCCAGATCGTGCAGCCTGGAGCGCCGGGGCGTACCCGGTTGTGGATCGGAAGCAGGGCTACCCACGAATGGGGAGCCGTGAGTGGGGTGAAGGTGAAGATCGACGGCTAGCGAGCGGGCACTCAGCAGCCGCTCGTGCCGTTGCCGGCCACGGGGATGCGATACTCGAGCTGTCCGTTGGACCAGACGATCGCCCCCGCGGCAAAGTTGTTGTCTCCGTCGAGCCTGGTCTGCAGGTCCGTCGCCATCGCCTGGTCCACGCCGTTGATGTAGACGATCAGGTAGTTGCTCACGTTGGCCGTCGCGGCGGTCGGCGAGCGTCCAATGATGTTGTCCACGGTGTCCGCGTCGGCGATCACGTAAAGGTCGGTGATGGTGCGCGTCACGTACGGGCCTCGCCATGCACCGTACTGCACCGAGGTGTACGCCGTGCCGCAGAGATCGGTGACGCCGCTGGTCGGCAGCAGGGTCAGGTAGCGCAGCCGGTTCGGATACCGCCCCACATGCTGTCGGTAGCTGCTGACGGCGTCGCGCAGCGTCTGGAGTTCGTTGATGACCGCGGTGGTGTTGGCGGTGCGCACGCGCCCGAACACCGTGGGAATCGTGACCGCCGCGAGCGCGGAGACGATGAACAGCGCCACGAGGACCTCCGCCAGCGTGAAGCCCGCATGGCGCCGGATCGCTCCGGGAACTGCGCGCATCCGCCGAACTGTCAGCATTTGTTGGCCACGGACATCACGTAGCTGATGTCGGCAAAGCCCGCGCCCCCGGTGGCCGACGGCGTCACCCAGCGGACCGTGCCCGCGGTAGCGCCGTCCGACACGTCCACCATATAGTCGAGCTCCGTGGCTTCGCTCGTCGTCGCGGCGAGGATGCGGAAGGCCAGCGTGCCGGCCGTTGCCGTGGTCGGATTCCGGACGAGCACGTTCTCGATTCGCCCGATGGGCACCGGCAGCCCGGTGGTGGGGATGAAGATGCGGTTGAAGGGGCCGAAGCTATTCCAGTTCGTCACCTGGGCCGCTGTGAAGGCAGTTCCGCAACTATTGGGATGGTTGGCCACGGTGGTCGAGATGGGCTGGCTCAGCTCGGACAGGCGGCCGGGATAGGCGCCGACCCTGTCGTAGAAGCCGGTGACGAGGGCGTTGCTGACCGAGTTGCGCACCTCTACCAGCTGGTCTCGCGTGTCCGCCACTTTTTTCTGGTCGATCGTGCTGATCAGTGTGGGGACGGTGACGGCCGCGAGAATGAGCACCACGATCAAGGCCACCGTGACCTCGATCAGTGTGAATCCGCGCCGTGCCGTGTACACATCCCGCATGATAACTCTCTCCTGTCCCGTCACGTTCCGTCAGTCGTATCGCCGCCGTCGAACGCGGACACCCCATTGGACGACGATCCAATGGGGTGTCTCGATACGCGTGTCCGCCGGCACTGGTCGCTGAATCGCGAGACTACCAGGGCGCGGAGCCGGGGCCAGTCTTGGTTAGCTTGAAGGCTCCCGGGGGCGGCGACTGCCTTTGGAAGTCGACCGCGTACAGCGTGCGCACGTCCGGCATGAGCCGCGTCACACCGCCAAAGGCCACCGGCAGTCCCGCGACGACTCGCGTCACCCTCATCTCGGCCTTCACATACTTGCCATACAGCAGAATGTCGCTGGGCGCGAGCGGAGTGGGACCCGCGACTCTCTGGTACTTCACGCTGGCGACGACGCCACCGGGGGTCTCGCCCGGAGTGAGACACAGCGTCAGCGTCACGGCAGCCTGGTTGCGGTTGACGACTGTCTCCGGAGTCACCTCGGTACAACCCGCGGGCGCCATACCGGTCCAATACACGCTGCTCAACACCGCCCCGTCCACGATGTTTTTTCCGGCGATCGTGTTACCCGTGGTGACGATCATGCTGATCGCGTAGCTCGAGGTGGCCGCCGCGGCCGCCGCCGTTTGCTCCGGGAGCGGGAAGTTGTTCAGCGTGGTGCTCTGGGTAGACATCTGCAGCAACGCGCCCAACGCATCGAACCACGCGATCTCGCTGACCGTCACGCCGAGCGGGTTTTCTCCCAGGCGCGCACTGGGAGGAACGTAGTCCACGACCTCGAACTCCTGACTCACGCTGTTGTTGCTCGGGTCATAATCGAGGGGGTCGATCGCGTTGGCCGTCGCCGTGAACGAGTGATCGCCTGTGCTCGTCACCCTGGCGCGCCAGTGACAGATGCGCGCGGTATTCGGCGGGATGTACAGGGGAACGGTGGACGCATTGGGCAGAAGGCCGCCCTGATCCTCCCAGTACACCTCCGCCACAGGCGCCCCATCGAGGAGCACGCTGCACGTGGCAAGCACCCCAACCGTCGAGTTGTTGCGCGGCCCGTTGTTGGTGATCGTGATCACGTAGTCCAGCAGGCTGTCCTTGGCGACCTGGGTGAACGGGACGATATCCGCCGTGGCGCCGGCACGCGGATTGGCTGGCATGATGGAGCGGTTGATCGGGCGCGCGTTGAGATCTCCCCCGATCCCGAGATCGAGGTCTGGGTTGTAGGCGATAGGAAGGGGACCCACTCGCACGACGTCCACCCGCCCCTGCTTGCACCGCTCGTCCTTGTCCCTGCTCGCCAGCGTCACGCACGCCGGATCCACGTATCCCACCACGGCCGCCTGCACCACGACCGTCCACTCCGGGGTCAGCGGAATCGGCGGGTAGATCCTGCTGCCCTTGTCCTGCCGCTTGAGGGTGGGCGGAATCGTATCCTTGAGGGTGGCGGCTGGACTCTCGAGCTTGACCGACTCCTCGTACCGCTGCTTCCCCGTGGGATCGATCAGCTTGTAGTGTACCTGGCGCAACAGCCCGTTTGGCGCCGGCATGGCGCTTCCGTTCGGGAACGGCGCCGTGCTCACGTCGATGATGGCATGTCCCAGCTTGTTGACGAGCACGCGGGCGCTGATGGATGCGCCGCCGTTCGCGTTGCCCGTGTCACCGGGACCGCCGGCATCTGCGCGCGCCGCTGGAGCGAGCGGCTGGACCGAGTCGGCAGCCCTGCTGCACGCCGCAAGCGGCAGCCAGAGTGCGACCGCCAGCCGGAGGAGATGTGTTGGTACGCGCAGAGTCGTCAGCATTGGCTTCGTCGCCAGTGAGAGAATGTCGATCGTTATGTCGGAATACTGCTCGACGGTCGCGTGCGGTTGACACGCGACCTGTCTATAAGCAGATGTAGTATGTCACTTTCCAGACGGACGCGCAATGAAGGAACATCGTCGGCTTCCGTACATGCGCGCGAACCGGACCCTGCTGCTAGTTCCGTGCCGCCTCTTTTGCTGCCACCAACCGAACGACCGCCTGCCCGATCGGCGCAATGCCCGGAGGCGTTGCGCCGATGGTCATTCCATGCGACAGAAATCGGCTACTTGTTGATGGGAATTACGAGGTGATAAAGCGACACGGTCGCATTCGTGCCTGTGGTGGCTGCCGAGAAGCGAACGCGACCGGTCAGCTGCGCATCCGTCGAGGCGCTGGTGGTGTTCTCGATCCCGTCGAACAGCTCGTTGACCAGCTTCGCCTGCTTGAGCGGTACGGCGTCCATCCGGACGGCGATGAATCTGGCATGCAACGGATCGAACGAGTTGCCGGTGACGAGCGGGTTGTCGGTGGAGGCACCCAACCGGCCGACGTTTTTCACGGCGTCGAAGTCCTCTAGCGCCTGGTTGACCTGCAGTCCGAATCCCGTCGGCAGCTTCTGGCCGGAGCCGACGGTGACGCCAAGATACGGTCCCTTCCAGCCGAACTGCTGGACGGTCGTGAAGGTGTCGGTGCTGGCGAGCAGGGCATCGGTCCCCGACACAGCCTGCGTCAGGTTCAGCAGCGTGGAAGGGCGGGCGCCCTTCGTGTCCGTGAGAAAGCCGGAGAGTGCCACCTCGACCGCGCCGAGGTCGTTCTGGACTTTCACCGGATCGGCCACGCCGGACTTCTGCATGACGGCTGGCACCACGAAGGCGGCGAGCACCGAGATGAGGCCAACGGTCACGATCGTCTCGACGAGCGTGAAGCCGCGACGCGTTCTGGTCAGGATGGAGTTCTTCATGAGATGATGTCCTGTTCAGGAAGGGGTGGGCCTTGGTCGCCCGAGTTCGCACTCCGGGCGTGATGAGCCCATGGTGCTGACCAACTGTCGTACGGGAATTGGGGGGATGCTAAAGTCCTGCTGTCACTGTGCCGTTACTCCCTGCCGCCGGAGCGTGACATGGGACCAGTCGTCGCCCAGCTCGCTAATGGAACGCCTCGGTGGACAGGCCGAGCTCGTCGAGATAACTCGTTGATCCATGGTAGCTTACCATGCGTCGCGAGGCAGAAGACGGCGTCGCGATCCCTGGCAAGGAACCGCCGTGGGGAAAAAAAGAGCTCGCCGCAGGAATGTGTGCGGAGCGGTCGCCCAGAGCGGCACCGCGAGACCCCTACAATACCTAAATGTTTAAAATGCGCCAGCGTCATTATGTCCGGATGCCACGTTTCGCGGCCGCGGCACTGGCACGGGCTCTGCCCTGCACCTGCCCATGGCCTCTATTTGGACTGGCGCCCTGACCTTCGGGCTCGTGCACATCCCCGTCTCCCTCGCCAGCGCCGTCCGGGCCGCCGAGCGAACCAGCTTCCGCCAGCTCCACGAGGAAGACCTCACGCCCATCAAGTATGAACGCGTTTGTCCGGTGGACGGCGAGGTCGTGCCCTGGAACGAGATCGTGAAGGGCTACGAGTACACCAAGGGGAAGTACGTCGTCGTCACGCCGGAGGAGCTCAAGAAGGTGCGCACGCCGTCGAGCAAGGCGGTGGAGATGATGGATTTCGTCAAGTCCGACGAGATCGACCCGCGCTATTTCGATACGCCCTACTACATCCTCCCGCAGAAGGGGGGAGAGAAGCCCTATGCCCTCCTCCGCGAGGCGCTCCAGAACACCGACATGGTGGGCATCGGCAAGCTGACGCTGCGCCAGAAGGAACACCTGGTCGCGGTGCGCCCCATCGGCGACGCCCTCGTGCTGGAGATCATGCGGTTCGAGGCGGAGCTGGTTCCGCCTGAGAATCTCACCTTCCCCGATTCCGAGCAGCAGAAGGTCCGCCCGCAGGAGCTGGCGATGGCCGAACAGCTCATCGGCAACCTCGCGGAGCCGTTCGATCCGTCCAAGTACCGCGACGAATACGAGGAGAAGCTCCGCGCGCTGGTGAAGGCCAAGCTCAAGGGCAGGAAGCTGCCGGACGACGACGTGGACGATGCGCCGGATCGCACCGGGGTGATCGATCTCGTGGCGCGCCTCCAGGAAAGCCTCGCCTCCACCGCCGCCAGGAAGCGACCCGCAAGGAAGGCGGCGGCCACGAAAAAGACGGCGACCAGCAAGCCGAAGGCCCGGGCCAAGACCGCCAGGAAGCGGCGGGCCTCCTAGGCCAACTCCCTCTCCAGCGTCGGCAGCACCTCCGCTGGAGCGAGCACCCTCCCCGGCTCGCCATCCGCGCGCCCCGCGCCCGGGTCCTTCAATAGATGGCCGGTGAGCACGGCCACCACGGTGTCGCTCGGCAGGATGGTGCCCCTGGCCACGAGCGCCCGCACGCCCGCCACGCTGGCCGCGCTCGCGGGCTCGCACCCCACACCCGCCTCGTCGATCACCCGCTTGGCGGCAAAGATCTCCTCGTCGCTCACGGCGATCACCTCACCGCGCGTGGATACGATCGCCTCCACGCCACGATCCCACGACGCAGGATCGCCGATCCGGATCGCCGTCGCCGCCGTCTCGGCGCGCACCCGCACCCGGCCGGCGAACTGGTTGGCGAACCCCTGCGCGAACGGCGATGCGCCCGAGGCCTGCACGGCGAGCAGACGCGGCATCCGCTCGATGAGCCGGAGCGCGTGCGCTTCGCGCAATGCCTTTCCGAACGCCGCCGTGTTGCCGAGGTTTCCCGCCGGCAGGGCGATCCAGTCGGGGGCGTTCCACGCGAGCTGCTGCAGCAGCTCGAAGACAATCGTCTTCTGCCCCTCGATGCGAAAGGGATTCACCGAGTTCACCAGGTACACACCGAGCTGCTCCGACGCCTCTCGCGTGAGACGGAGGCAGTCGTCGAAGTCGCCCTCGATGTGCAGCATTCGCGCGCCATAGGCCAGCGTCTGCGCCAGCTTTCCCGGCGACACCTTGCCCTGCGGCACGAGCACGTAGGCGGGAATGCCGGCCTGCGCGGCGTAGGCGCTCAGCGAGGCCGATGTGTTGCCGGTGGACGCGCAGGCGACGGCGCGCGCCGACACGCGACGCGCCTGCGAGACCGCGACGGTCATGCCGCGGTCCTTGAACGAGCCCGTGGGGTTGTGTCCCTCGTGCTTGAGCCAGAGCGCTCGCACCCCCGCATGCCGTGCGATCGCCGCGCCTTCGAGCAGCGGCGTGTTGCCCTCGGGCTGACTCACCGCTCGCTGCATCGCGTCCGGATGCACGAGCTCCCGAAAGCGCCACACGCCCGAGCGTTCCGCTGGCTGTCCCGGAACCACCGCGCCCCCCACCCGCGCATCGAACAGCGCACGAAGCGCGGCGCCGGTCTCCGGCGGTGTATCGTGCTCCACCGTGAGCATCCCGCCACAGGCGGAGCAGGTCGCCAGCGGGGTGGTGTCCGGGTAGCCTGCCGGGCAGGAGACGCAACGCACGATCATGGGTTCCTCGTCGCGGTGCTGGGCACCGACCTCTCGTCTCCGTTCACGGTGCGTACGGTGGCACCTCGCTCATCGACCGTCGTCACTCGCGTCTCGCAGTCCAGGCCGGCGCGCGCATACGCCTCCACCATGGCTCGTCCCACGGCCTCACCGGTCACGGCGTCGGCCACGATGGCGAACGCGCTGGGACCGGCCCCGGAAATGGACATGCCTAGCGCGCCCGCCTGGAGCGCGGCGCGTTTGGCATCGGCGAAACCGGGAAGCAGTGCGCTGCGCACCGGTTCGGCAATGCGATCGTCGATGGCGCGGCCAAAGAGCGCCAGGTCGCCCGAATAGCAGGCCGCGACGAGGGCGCCGACCTGCGCCATCTGATGTTGTGCGACGCCGCGCGTGATCAGTGCCGGCAGCACGCCGCGCGCTTTCGATGTCGCCAGCCGCTGCGCCGGATGCGCGATCACGATCCGCAGCGAGTGGGGAACGGGGAGACGTACGACGTCGATCGGGTCGAGCGAGCGCACGAGGATGATCCCTCCGAGCAGCGACGGGGCGATGTTGTCGAGGTGGCGTCCCGCCACCTGCTCCTCCGCGACGAGACAGCACTGCATGAGCTCCACCTCGCTCAGCACGCTCCCGAGCAATGCGTTCGTCGCCACTGCCCCCGCCACGGCAGAGGCGGCGCTTCCGCCCTGGCCACCGAGAAGCGGCAGCTCCTTGCGGGCGTGGAGCGTGAGGCCGGCGTGGGTGGATATGCCCCGCTCGCGAGCGACGACGAGCACCGCGGCGGCGGCCAGTGCTCCCGTGTGCCGTTCGGGATTCCGCGGCAGATCGGGATGTCCTGTGCTCTCGAGCGAGATGCCGGGCGTATCGCTCCACCCGACGGTCACTTCATCGCGCGGCCCGCTCAGCGCGCAGCCGAGCACGTCGAGACCGGGACCGATGTTGCCGATCCCCCCGGGTGCCGTGGCGGCGAAGCGCGCGCTGTCGGCGGCGATCATGCGGCGACGATGCGCAGCACGTCGCCCAGCACGCCCGCCGCCGTCACCAGCGCACCGGCTCCGGGCCCCGACACGATGAGCGGACGCTCGTGGTACCGGGCCGTGCGAAAGGCGAACAGGTTGTCGGTGCCGTCGAGCGACGCGAGCGCCCCGGATCCGGGCACGCTGGCCAGACCCACCTTGACGCTCCCCCGTGTGGAGCGCGCCCGATACCGAAGCACCTGGTCCACCGCGGCGGCGGCCGCGACGCGGTCCGCCCAGTACGCGTCGCGCGAGGGCAGTGCGGCGAGAAATTCGTCGCGCGTCACCTCGGTCAGCTCGGCCGGCACCAGCGACTCTATCTGTACGTCGCTCAGCTCGCCCGCGTAGCCGAGCATGCGTGCGAGGATCAGTCCCTTCCGCGCGACATCGGTCCCGGCCAGATCATCGCGCGGATCCGGCTCGGTGTACCCCAGCGTCATCGCCGCCAGCACGGCCTGCGAGAACGACCGCCCGCGACCCATCTCGCTGAAGAGATACCCCATCGTGCCCGACGGCGAGCTGTCGATGGCGTCGACACGATCGCCGGAGAGGACGAGTTGCTGAATGGTGTCGATCACCGGCAGCCCGGCGCCCACCGTTGCTTCGTACAGGACGCGCCGTCCATTGCTCCGCGTCTCGGCGAGCAGCTGTCTGGCCGACCGTGACGATGCGGCGAGCGGCACCTTGTTGGCGAGCACGAGATGCATTCCGTTCCGCGCCGCCGCGAGCAGCGCCGCGGTGGTGTCGCCACTCGCGATGTCCACGAGCACCGGCCGGCTCAGGACGTGGCCGGCGATGAATTCCACGGCGTCGCGCGCCGACGCGGCGACGCCGTGCTGCATCGTCGCCATCGACGTGCCGTTGTCCTTGCCACGCGCCAATGCGTCGAGTCGCCGCGCGCTGATGCCTCGCGGGTCGAACATGTATCCCGACGTATCGATCACGGCCACGACGCGAAGCGCGCGGGCGCCCTGCGTCGGCTGAGCCGCGATCTGCGCGATGAGCGCCCGACCGATGCGCCCGGCGCCGAGAAGCACGAGATCGGTGGGCGCGCCACGGGCGGCGGCGCGCCCACCCCCGACCTTGCCCAGCTGGAAAGTCGCGTGCACGGCGCGCAGCGCCCGCTGCGTGTCCGCGGCGTCGACGACGAACGACACGTTGCGCTCGGACGAGCCCTGCGCGATGGCGGCGATATTCACGCCCGCACCGGCCACGGCGCCGAAGATCCGCGCCGCGATGCCGGGCGTATGCGCCATTCCCGATCCGACGACCGCGATGGTGGAGAGACCCGCAGCATGTTCCACGCCCTCGATCTGCTCGCGCTCGATCTCCTGCCCCAGCGCGTGTCGCAGCGCGGCAACGACGTCGGCCGCGAGTCGCGCCGGCACCGTGAAGCAGATGGAATGCTCCGATGAAGCCTGCGAGATCATCGACACGGACACGCCGATTGCTGCGAGCGCGCCGAACACGCGCGCCGCGATGCCGGGTACGCCCAGCATCCCATTCCCACTGACCGTCACGAGCGCCTGGTCCGTGATCGCCGAGACCGCGCGCACCGGTGAGCCCCCCGACGCCCGGCCGGCGATGATCGTCGTGCCCGCCGCGTGCGGGTCGGCGAAGGGCCGGATGCGCAGGCGCGTCCCGCTGCGGAGCGGGACCAGCGTGCGCGGGTGCAGCACCTTTGCACCGTAGTACGCCAACTCCGACGCTTCCCGCGCGTCGAGCGTGGACACTACTCTCGCGTCGGGCACGATGCGCGGATCCGCCGTCATGCACCCTGGTACGTCCTTCCACAGCACCACGTCGCTCGCCCCCAGGGCGCGCCCGAGCACCGCGGCCGTGAGATCGCTGCCGCCTCGTCCCAGCGTCACGACCTCGCCGGCACGCCCCGCTCCGATGAAGCCGGGAACGATGACGAGCAGGCCCTGACCCAGCAGCGCAGGGAGGCGCGCGGTGACCGCCTGTTCGGTGCGTGACAGATCCGGCGCGGCATCTCCTGCCCGCCCATCAGTGTGGATCAGCTCCACTCCGTCCACGACCTCGTTGGCGATCGAATCTCCCGAGAGCGCCAGGCTGACCAGGCGCGCGGCGAGGCGCTCGCCTCGTGCGACGGCGAGATCGCGGATCGCCGCCGAGGCCGCGCGCGCGCGCCCGATTTCCACCAACAGAGAGTCCAGCTCCACGAATGACGCGCCCACCAGGTCGTCCGTGGCACGGCGTGCTGGCGTGAGACTGGGAGCGAGGACGCGCGCCACCGTCTCGTGCACCGCTCGCAGCTCGGCCGAGAGTGTCGCGGCTGTTGCGTCGTCACCCAGAACCGCTGCGTCCACAGCCTGCAGCAGACGGTCCGTCACGCCGAAGAGCGCCGAGGTCACCACCACGCGCCGGGACGTCGGCGTCGTGGGTCCGAGCAGACCGACGATGCGGGTGATCGCTGACGCGTCGGCGAGTGCGGCACCGCCGAACTTGTGGACCACGACCGGCGGGTGCGGGCTCACTGGCTTCATCACCACGCGCGCGTCTCGCCAAAGCGCGCCACCCACAACCGCCGCGGGTCCAGCTTCGCCTCGCGCCAGAGCGCTGCCGTGCGCCGTGGCGGCTCGTCCATCGGCTCGTTCGTGAGGCGAAAGGTGCCCCAGTGAATGGCCAGCATGAGTGGCGGGGGCGCGTCCGGATGCGGCGCGCTGATGTCGCGATAGAGCTGCAGGGCCTCCGCAGGATCCACATGCACCACGCGCATGAACCAGCGTGGATCGTAGGCACCCACGGGAATCATCGCCAGATCGAACGGGCCGCACCGTCGCGCGACGACACCGAATTCCGGGTGATACGCGGTGTCTGCCGCGAAGTAGGCGCGCCGGCCGGCGATCTCGATCGCGTAGCCGCACCAGAGCGTCTTGTTGCGGTCACCGAGCCGCCGTGCGCTGAAGTGGCGGGCCGGCGTGGCGGTGATGCGCGCGCCCGCCACCTCGGCCGACTCCCACCAGTCGAGCTCAGTCACGTGACGAGGCCCCCAGGCGCGCACGTACGACCCAAGGCGCGCCGGGACCACCCATCTCGCCCCGGGACAGCGATGCGCCAGCCGCTTGACCGTGGGCTTGTCGAGGTGATCGTAGTGGCTGTGGGAGAGCAGGACGACATCGATGGGCGGCAGCGCGTCGAATGGCAGGGCCGGCGGCATGACGCGACGCGGACCCATCCACTGCACGGGAAATGCGCGCTCGCTCCACACGGGATCCGTGAGGATGTTCAGCCCGCCCACCTGCAGGAGCACCGTGGAGTGGCCGACCCATGTGGCCGTCGACACGCCGGCCGCCGCGCGCGGATGCACGATGTCGGCCGAGGCTGTCGGAAACGAACCGCGTGGCGGCGTGGGCACTCGCTCGGCGCGCGTCTGCTCGCGGAGCATGCGCATGATGTCCCTCGCGTCGTGCGGGGCGCTGTCTGGCCAGGGATTGCGAAAACGCCCCTCGGGAGTGTGATGCGCCGGGGCGACCCGTCCGACGTCTGCGTTACTCACCAGATCGGTTGGCTCGTGGGGTGGCTGCACGCGCGCCTACGCGCTCACGCCCCATGCACCGAGATTCTCGGCGAGATGCTCGCCCGTGCGCATCCCGGCAATCACGGCGGAGATCCCCGGGAGAGAGGCCGCGAAGCGCAGCGCGCGCTGGGCGTCGGTGATGCATTCGGGGAAAAGCGTGTGCATCTCTTCCGGCAGGCCGGCGGTGAGCCGCCCCTGCATGAGCGGCGCGCTGGCGACCACGCCGATTCCCAGGGCATCCGCTGCCTCGAGCAGCGGAACCAGCTTGCGGCCCAGCGGCTGCGTCGGCAGTCGAGCCGCTTCCGGCATCGCCAGGCTGACCGGCAGCTGCACGGCTCGGAAGTGGTGCGTCGTGCCTCCCACATCGCGAGCGAGCGCCACCAGTTCGGCGAGCGTGAGATGCTGCTTGTGATCCGGGGCGACGCGCAACCCTGTCCAGGTGGCGCAGCCGTACGCGGCGATCTCGCCAGTGCAGGCGCGCTCTTCGAGCAGGGCGAACGCTGCGCGCAGCCGCTGTTGAAAGGTCGCGCGGTCCACCGCGAGGAGCTGTTCTTCCGGATTGTGCAGGTAATAGATGTCGACCGTGGCCAGGCCGAGATTCTCCCGGGTGCGCTCGAGCTGCGCGGCCAGAAATCGCGGGGCGATGGAGTGGCCGCCGCGCACGAGCTGGTCGCGCGCCACCAGGCCCGGCGTGTAGATGAACTCCTCCAGCCACGCCGCATACGCTTCGCGCGACGCAGGCGGCTCACCGTCCAGCGCCACGTACCCGCCCTTGGAGCACACGATCAGCTCATCGCGGCGCACCTCGCCCGCGGCGATCGCTTCCACCACCGCGCGGCCAACCGCCCGCTCGGAGCGCTGGCAGCGGTAATTGATCGCCGTGTCGAACAGGTTGATCCCGGCGCCGATGGCGCTGCGCACCGTCCGGGAATACGCCGCGTCGTGGTCGTCGGTGCAGTCGCCCAGATAGGTGCCCATCCCCAGCGTGCTCACGGCGAGCTTGCGCGGCAGGATACGATGAAACTCCGCAGTGCCCCCACGGGCGCGCTCTGCGGCGCGGCGCGTACCGCTTGGCGTGGCCCGTAGCGGAGCGCGCCGCGCTGGTTGCGTCGTGGGCAGCGGAGTGAGCGCGGCACGCCGGATGGGCGGCACGGGGCTGGCTGTTCGGTCTGGCATGACTGCGGGAGGGTATGGAGCGCGCCCTTCTTGAGCAAGGGTCCATGGAAGGTCCTCCATCCGTTTGCGTCGCTCATGGAGGCAGGCCTCGCCGCGAGCGATATCGAGTGGCGTCAGCTGATGACGTGCAGGGCGCCCGGCGTCCTCGGTTGGTAGATTTCTCCAGCGACAATCCTTCTCTCAGACCGAGTGACCATGCCCGCTACCGTGACCTGTGTGCGCTGTGGCCAGACGCGCGCCGGATTCGAGCGCCCTCCGTTTCCCGGACCCATCGGCGCCCGGGTTCCCGGGGAGATCTGTCAGGACTGCTGGGGCTTGTGGCTCAAGCAGCAAACCATGTTGATCAATCATTACGGCCTCAACGTCATGGACCCGCAGGCACGAAGCTTCCTTACCAAGAACATGGAGGCCTTTCTGTTCAAGAAGGGCGGGGAAGAGGACGTGGACACCACCCAGCAGGGAACCATCACATGGTAGATCGCCGCTTCATCCGTATCTCGCTGGCCGCGTCGCTGTCAGGCGCGCTGTCGCTGAGCTCACTCTCGGCCTGCGCGACCGCGACGTCCCCCGCGCCGACCGGCGTCACGCCGGCGCCTGGCACGACTGCCGCTGCCCGCGTCGTACCGCGCCTGGGTGCGACTCCCGCCGCCGATGCGCGCTGGGCCGATTCCGTCCTCGCCACGCTCTCGCTACGCGACAAGGCCGCGCAGATGGTATGGCCGTGGATCCTCGGCGACTACACGGCAGTGGACAACGCGGCATGGACCCGTGTGGAACGGCTGATTCGGGAGCAGAAGCTTGGCGGAGCCATCATCTCCGTAGGCGGGCCGATCGACATCGCCGTCAAGACCAACGCACTCCAGCGCGCCGCCTCGCTGCCGCTCCTCATCGGCGCCGATCTCGAGACGGGGGCAGCCTTCCGCGCGCGCGGCGGCTATTTCGTCCCCAACGCCATCGACCTCGGTGGCGCCACGGCCTTTCCCTATCAGATGGGCATCGGCGCCACACGCGATACGATGCTCGCGTACCAGATGGGGCGGGTCACCGCGCTGGAGGGACGCGCACTGGGCATTCACATGGCGTTCGCGCCGGTGCTCGACGTCAACAACAATCCCAAGAACCCCGTCATCAGCGCACGCTCGTTCGGGGAGAACCCGCAGCTCGTCGCGCGCATGGGCACCGCGTTCATCCGTGGCATCCAGGAGCATGGGATGCTGGCCACGGGTAAACATTTTCCCGGGCACGGAGACACGGAGCAGAACTCGCACCTCGAGCTCTCTCGTGTGGACGTGTCGCGAGCACGACTCGACAGTGTCGAGCTGCTGCCGTTCCGCGAGGCGGTGCGTGCCGGACTGCGCGGCATGATGACCTTCCACGGCGACCTGCCGTCCCTGGATTCGTCGCGCACTGCGGCGACCTTTAGTCCCAAGGTGATGATCGATCTTCTGCGCGATCAGATGGGCTTCAAGGGCATCCTCGTCACCGACGCGCTGGACATGAACGGAGCACTCGGCACCAGATCGATGGCCGAGGTCACCCAGCTGGCTGTCGTGGCGGGAAACGACGTGTTGCTCATGCCCACCGATGTCCCGGTTGCCATCGAGGCCGTCGTCTCCGGTGTGCGCACTGGGCGGTTCACCGAATCGCGGGTAGATGCTTCGGTCCGCAAGCTGCTCATGGCCAAACACGAACTCGGCCTGGCGCGCGACCGCTTCGTCGACGTGGAGCGCGTGCGCGACGTGGTGGCCGATGTCGCCAACCTGACGCCGGCGCGGCTGGCCGCCGAGCGTGCGATCACGCTCGTGCGGGATTCCCTCTCGATGATCCCGCTCGGCCGCCTGCCGCGCACCACGCGGATGGTGAGCTTCACCGTGGCGCCGCGGGCGGAGCTGAGCGCGGGCGCTGCGTTCAACGAGGAGCTGCGGAGTGCGTTCCCGCAGCTTCGCGCGCAGAATCTCCTGCCCGAGGTCGTGTTCGACGCGACTGCCGGCGCCTCGGCCGGGGGCACGGGCACGTACGTGGCGAGTCCGGTGCCGAGACTCATTCCGGCCGTGGTGGAAAACGCGCTGCGCGCCGCTGCCGGCTCGGACGTGGTGGTGGTCTCGTCATATTTCGGCGCAAGCTCGAGCACCGCCACGCTGGCCGCCACGGGTGGCCTGCGTGAGCTGCTCGACGGACTCCGATCGGCCGGTGCGAAGGTGGTGCTCGTCTCGTTCGCCAATCCGTATCTGGCGCGGGATCTTCCGGCCACGCCGGTGTTTCTCGAAGCCTGGAGTGGCTCGCCGCTGTCACAGCGCGCCGCGGCGCGCGCGCTGCTGGGCCGCGCGCCGATCACTGGTCTTCTGCCCGTGAGCATTCCATCCGTTGCGCCCTATGGCGCCGGACTGCGGCGCGAGGTGCTGGTGGCCCCGACGCCGTAACCGGCACGCGCAGCGTCACATCGGCATCCGCGCGCGACGTCTGTTTCGCGCGGTCGTGCGAGGCTCGATCACTTTCGTGCGCGTCAGGATGGTCCGGTGATCATCCCGTTCGTGCGTGCGCCGCGGAACGACCCGTTGACGCGCCGTCGCGAATGCCGTATATCACGCAGCGGCGATCGGCGAGTTAAGAAGCATTGTGTTACTAATTCTGCTGATTGCATTGCGGCACGCCCTTGACATTAGTGGCGAAATGTTACTAATTCGCCGCACATGCGTGACCGCCCCATCACTCCGTTGAAATCTTCCGTACGCCGCACGACGATTGCCGTGGATGTCGTCGTGCTCTCGCCACAGGGCGCGGCCCTCGGCGTGCTGCTCGTCCGCGCTCCCATGGGTGCCCGTGAGCGGTGGTCCCTGCCGTGGGATGCGCCACGGGCGGACGAGGGGCTCGAGGAGGCGGCGGCGCGCATCGCGCAGGCGGTGCTGGGCACCGCGCCGGCCTTCTTCGAGCAGGTGGGCTCCGTCGCCGACGGCAAGCGTCATCCTGGCGACGCCAGCGTGTCCGTCGGAATCGTCGCGCTCTTTCCCTCCGGAGCGGGCACTCCCACGACTGACGCGGAGTGGTTCCCGCTCTCCTCGCTGCCGACGCTCGCGCCGCGACACCGTACCATCGTCGATCGTGCGGCGGCGGTGGCGCGGCAGCGCGTCGATCAGTCGCCGCTTGCCTTCCGGCTGCTGCCGCCGACGTTCACGCTCACCGACCTGCAGTCGGTCTATGAGCTCCTGCTCGGCCGGCGCCTTCACAAGGCCAGCTTCCGCCGCGCGCTTCAGGCGAGCTACCTCGTGGAGCCCACCGACGAGTGGCACAGCGAGGGCCGTGGCCGGCCGGCGCAGTTGTTCAGGTACGCGCCCCGGAAGCGCCGAGGTGCGCGGCGTGGCGTACGCTTCGATCTGTTCACGGAGTAGGACCAAGCTCCGTCAGGGTCCGGATCAGGCGTCGAACCCCGGCCCGGCTCCATTGCCCCGAACATATGCCGATCGTCTCTCCGTGCGGGTATCACCCCGGCAACGGAGCGCTGCGACGACAACTCCCCCTTGCGCACTGGCACATTAGTCGCAATATGTTCATTAGGCCCAAACATCGGGGCAGGAGATGCTCGACTACCTGGACGGCTTGTGCGCGGCACTGCTCGCGCGGAATGGCACGGAGATCAGGCGCCTGCTTCGCCATCCCCTGGCGCGCGCCCTGCCGCGTCGCGTGCGCGAGGAGGGGTATTCGATCTCCCGAGCCGGACCGGAGAGCCTGCGCGCGCCCGTCCAGACGCTGCACTTCTATCATCAGACGTTGCACCTGCTCGGCGCACGGGGTGCCAGTGCGCGCACGGAGGCCGGCGACGGCGGCGGCGCACATACTGATGAGGCGGGAGTGGCTCGTCAGATCGAGATGCCCCTCCGCGCCGCGGGCGGCTGAGCGCTAGCCGCGTCGCTTGCGCGGTGGCTTTGCTGCGTCGAGTATCTCTTCAATTGCCTGCATCGTGCGTGCGAGCTCGCGGGCGGCCGGCCGGCGGGTGAGAGCGGCGCCCCAGAGCTCGCCGACCCGATCGAGGCGCTCCGGCATGGTACGCACGGTGAACGCGCCGATTTTCAGCCGTGCGGTGAGCTCGCGCTCGCGCAACGGGGTCGACACGGACGCCGTTGGCCGGGCCCGCACGCTGTAGGCGCTCGCCATGCTCTTGCCATGCGCGTTCTGCATCGCGTCCACGTAGATGCTTTTGTCGGGTCGCGCCCTGATCGCGCGCTCCACGGTGGCGAGCTCGGGGCGTGCTATCACCGCGGCCCTCGCCACGAGCATCGCCAGCTCGGCCGACGTCGCGAACGTCGTACGGGCTGGAAGGGGAAAGACGAGATGGATACCACTGGAACCACTCGTCTTGACTGCGGCGAGAAGCCCGCACTTCCGGGTGATTCGCAGGATGTCGTGGGCCAGCTCGACGACATGGGCGAACGGAACTCCGTCACCCGGATCGAGATCGATCAAGCAGCGATCCGCATGCTCGATCTCCTCGATGCGCGAGAGCCACGGATGGACCTCGATGGTGCCGAGCTGGACGGTGTATAGCAGCGTGAGCAGGTCGCCACCGATGAAACGATCCTGCGGGCCCTTGTCCACCGTCTGCACCGCGGCAACGCGCACTCCCTCCGGCACATGGTCGCCCGCGTCCTGCTGGAAGAACATCTCGCCGTCCACACCGCTGGGGTAGCGTTGCAGCACCAGGGGGCGGCCCTCGATGTGGGGAAGCAGCAGCCGGGAGACGCGCGCGTAATACCGCATCAGCCCGCCCTTGGTGAGCCCGGCCTCGGGAAAGAACTGCTTGCCGAGGCTCGTGACGCGAAGCGTCGCTCCGCGCCCGAGATCGAGCACACCGTCTCCCTCGCCGGCCTCGATGGACAGGAGCTGCGATTCGACGTTCGCGGGGGTGATCGCCCTGGGCTTCGCGGCGTTCTTCGCCTCCCGCGCGGCGAGACGCGTCGCGGTGGTTTTGGCCGCCGACTTCTTCGCCCCCGGTTTGGGCCGAGTTCGCGTCCCCTTGGCACCCGGCCGAGCCTTTCGTGGCGGCGGGCGCTTGGTCGTCGTCTTGCGCGGCGTCATCGCTTCATCTCTCCCGTTCCCAGGCGCTGCAGGCTCACACCCTCGATCGTCACGTCGCGCGCGGCCTTGTCGTCGCGCACTCCGAGGAAGATAGGCTGGCGCAACAGCCGGCCGGCGGTCCATTCGGCGAACTTCACCTCGACCACCACCCGTGGCGTGACCCAGTGCGCCACCTCGTTCGTGTGCGGGGCCTGGCTGAACGGACACGTCGCGCGCTCCAGCGGTTCGAGGCGCCCGTACATCTCCTCGAGCCCGCGGCGCGTGAAGCCTCCTCCGGTGTGGCCCACATGGACGAAGCGGCCTCCGGCATCGTATGCGCCCAGCAGCAGCGCGCCAATGTGCTGCCGGGACCGGCGTGGCTCGGTGAATCCACCGACGACGAACTCGGCGCGGAAGAGGAGCTTCAACTTGCGCCAGTCGGGGGATCGCGAGCCTGGCCGGTACGTCACGTCGGTGCGCTTGGCGATGATCCCCTCCCATCCCGCGCGCCGTGCCTTGGCGAGCATGGCCGCGCCGCCCGCGCTCGTGTCGCTCAGGGCGATCGTGGCATCGCCGGAATCGACCGCGGACTCGAACAGCGTCTCGAGGCGCTCGCGTCGAGCCGACCACGGTTTGGCGAGCAGAGACGCGCGGCCGTCGCGCAGGAGATCGAACGCCACGAAGCTGACCGGATCGGTCGCGGCCAGGTGGACGATCTCATCGGCATCGGTGAGATGCATCCGCGACTGCAGTTGCTGGAACTCGCTGGCCGCCGGGGCCGCGCCGCGTCTGCGACGCGCGCGCGCCACGATCTCTCCGTCGAGCAGAAGACCCCGCTTCGCGCGGCCGGCGACGTCACGCAGTGCGAGCACTATCTCGGGGAACTGCCGGCTCTTGTCCTTGCCATTGCGCGTGACGAGCCGCACCTGGCGACCTGCCACCTCACAGAGCACGCGCATGCCGTCGTACTTCGGCTCGAACGTCCATCCCTCGCCGACTGGAAGGTCGTGACCGAGGGTGGCGTACATCGGTTCGGGGAGCGCGCGCGGGGTCGGCACCGTGTTCAGAGGCGCAAGACGGGTGCCCTCCTGCGAGCGCCTGTCGCGATGGGCGGCGCTGCGAACGAGCGCCCCGCCGCGGAAAGGCGGCTGGGCGCTCGTGGTCGGGAGCCGCAGCGGGGCGGCGGCTCGTCGGGCAGCCGCGTCGGACCTGCCCGCTCAGTCAGCCGGGCTTCGTGACGTCGGCCGCCTGCGGGCCCTTCTGTCCCTGGACGATCTCGAACTCCACGATGTCCCCCTCGGCCAGCGACTTGAACCCGTTTCCCTGGATGGCGCTGAAGTGCACGAAGACGTCAGGACCGCCCTCGTGCGAGATGAAGCCGAAGCCCTTCGCGTCGTTGAACCACTTCACCGTGCCGTTGATGCGAGCCATGAGCCGTACCTCTTACCAGAGCTGAGCCTGATCCCGAGTGCGAGGAAGTGGAGCGACCTTCGATCGGCCACTTCCTCGCACTCGGGATCAGGCTCAGCTCTGGTAAGAGGTACGGCTCATGGCTCGC
>JBKJIY010000101.1:0-22912 GCA_046598315.1 Gemmatimonadaceae bacterium | reverse complement strand
CACCGACGGTATCGCTGATGCGCGGAACCGCGCCGGCCACCGTCTGGACGAGGCGCCGGTGCTCGCGTGCGTCGTGAAGCATCGCGACGAGCCGCCCGCGCAGATCGCCGGTCGCGTCTTCGCCATGCTCGATCAATACACGGGTGACACGCCGCGCCGCGACGATCTGACGCTCGTCGTGCTCAAGAGCTGATCGTGGGGGAAGACGACGGCGGTCGCTCGTCGATGCTGCCCGAGCCGCGGCGGAGCGCCGCGCCTCCCACGCTCAAGCGCCTGGGCCAGCACTTTCTCAACGATCGCCGCATTCTCACCCGCATCGCGGACGCCCTGCAGCTCGTGGGGGGCGAAACGGTGGTGGAGATCGGGCCGGGCCGCGGCGCGCTCACGGACATCCTCGCGGAGCGGGCTGGTCGCCTCATCGCCATCGAGCTCGATCGCGCGCTGGCCGCCATCCTGCGCGAGCGATACGCACGCCGCGGCAACGTGCTGATCGCGGAAGCAGACGTGCTGGACGTCTCGCTCAGCGAGCTGGCGGCGGGGCCGTTCGTGCTCGTCGGCAATGTGCCGTACTACATCACCACGCCCATTCTCTTCCATGCTCTCGTCCCTCCTCGCGCGGATCGCGCCGTGTACCTGGTGCAGCGAGAGGTGGCGGACCGCCTCAGTGCTGCGCCCGGTACCAGGGAGTATGGCGCGCTCACCGTGAACGTGGCCGCGGTGGCGCGGGCGGAAACGCTGTTCCGGGTGCCGGCGGGCGCCTTTACCCCGCCACCCAGGGTGGAGAGCGCCGTGGTGCGCATCACGCCGCTCGCCCGCGCCCTGGTGATGCCGGACGAGGAACGGCCGTTCCGCACCCTGGTACAGAGCGCGTTCGGCATGCGCCGGAAGCAGATGCGCCGCGTCGTGCGCTCCATCTACGGTGTGAGTGCCGACGCGGCCGAGTCGATGCTGGCTGCGTCGGCGATCGAGGCTGAGGTGCGGCCCGAGACGCTGACGCCCCTGCAGTTCACCAGCCTGTTGCGCGCCGAACGCGCCAGCCGCGCCGTGTAGCCTGCCGCGCCCTGGCGGTGTCAGTCGCGGTTGGAGAGCGCGAAGGAGAGCGCTTCGAGTTCCATCGCCATGTTCACCGTCTTCACGGTCACATCGGCGGGTGCGGTGAGCTGCGTGGGCGCAAAGTTCAGCACGGCCTTGATCCCGGCCCTGACGATGCGATCGAGGACCTCCTGCGCCCCTTCGCTGGGAATGGCAATCACGGCGATGTCGGGCCGATCGTTGGTGACGTCGCGTTCGAACGCGACCATGTCGCGAATGGCGACCCCTTCCAGCAGACGTCCCACCTTGTCGGGATTGGTGTCGTACGCCGAGACGATGTGAAAGCCGCGTTGCCGGAAGCCGTGATACTGCGCCAGGGCGGCGCCGATCTTTCCGGTGCCGACGATGACCACGCGCCACTCCCGCTGCAGGCCGAGAATCTCGCGCAGGGCGGTCGCGAGCTCGGGGACGGAGTAGCCGAGTCCGCGCTTGCCGAAGGAGCCGAAAAAGGAGAGGTCCTTTCGTACCTGCGCCGAGGTCGTGCCGCCGCGGCGCGCCAGCTCCTCGCTGGAGACCGTCGCGAGCCCGCGCTCCTCGAATTCCTCGAGGAACCGGAGGTAGATGGAGAGGCGTCGGACGGTCGAGTCGGCGATTCGTTTCACGGGCGTCGCGGGGCTTGTGAATTCCTTCACAAGGTAGCCGCCACGACGGTGCTGCACCAGCGCACCCCTGGGTCAAGCGACAGGCCGGCCCTGCATGAACATGCACTCGGCGGTACGCCGATCACCGGATTATCTTCGGGTCCATGTCCGTGCACGTCACGTCCGAGATCGGAACGCTGCGCTCCGTCCTGGTGCATACACCCGGCATCGAGCTGCTGGGCGTCACGCCCGCGACCCGGGAAGCCTACCTCTACGACGATCTGCCGGACGCCAGCCAGGCGCAGCGCGAGCACCGGAGATTCTCGGCCGTGCTCGCCCGGTTCTGCACGGTGCTCGAGGTGCGGGAGCTGCTGGCGGACGTCCTGGAGACCCGCGAGACGCGAGAGTTGCTCGTTCGCGAGACGATGAATGTCGTCCCCAGCGAGCCACTGGCGCGCGAGATCGAGGCCCTGCCGCCCACGGAGCTCGTGACGATGCTCATCGAGGGGCGCGTGGAGACGCCCGGTCCGCTCGCGCGCACGTTGAACGAGTTCGGCTACGAGCTGCCGCCCCTGCCAAACCTCTTTTTCACGCGCGACTCCGCGATGAATGTGGGCGGGCACACGCTGGTGGGCTCGATGCGCTACGGTGTGCGCTGGCCCGAAGAGCTCATCATGAAGGCGCTGTTCACCTATCATCCCCTGCTGCGCAATCAGGGCATCATCTTCGACGGGTCCACGGAACGCCGGCTGAACTACACCCTCGAGGGCGGCGACGTACATCCCCTGCGCGAGGATCTCGTGGTCATCGGCTTCAGCGAGCGCTCGAGTCCCGGCGCCATCGATCATATCGCAGGCGTGTTGTTCTCCCGAACGAGCGTCACGGACATCATCGTCGTCGTGATGCCCAAGGAGAATACGGCCATTCACCTCGACATGATCTTCACGCAGGTGGATCGAGAGCTCTGCGTCGTCTTTCCGCCGCACTTCGTCGGACCCGAGCGGCTGAGCGTCCTGCACTGGCGCAAGGGCGAATCCACGCTGCGTGAAAAGGCCGACATCTTCACCGCGCTCGCGGACTGCGGCATGCCGATGACGCCGGTGTTCTGCGGCGGCGAGCGGCGCGTGACGCAGGAGCGCGAGCAATGGTCGTCAGGGTGCAATTTCGTGGCGATGCGGCCCGGGCTCGTGCTGTCCTACGCGCGCAACGTGGGCACGCTTCGCGAGATGGAGCGCGCCGGCTTCCGCGTGGTGTCGGGGGTGGACCTGCTCACGGGTGATGGCCACATCCACGAGGGGGAGCGCGCGGTCATCACGTTCGAGGGGGCGGAACTGGTGCGCGGTGGTGGTGGGCCACGCTGCATGACCTGTCCCGTGCAGCGGGACGACCCGTGGACGTGAGGCGCGTGGACCCGATCTCCGGCACGCGCCTCGAGCACGACGCGCCGGCAGGCGTGGAGACCCGTCCGGCGTCCACGCTGCTCGTGCGGCGTGCGCACGACTATCTGCAATCGGGACCGGCTGACGCCCGCACGCTCATCGCCAACATCTGTCAGCTGTCGGCGCTTCCGCCGGTCGTGGCGGAGCACATGGCGGCGACGCTCCTGCGCGATCATCCCCGCTTCGCGCGCACCGTCGACGGCGCCTGGCGCCTGTCCGAGCCCTCGCCGCCCGCGTGGCGCGCGCCCGCGCCGGAGGAGGAGCCGCCGCTCTCGGCGCTCTCGTTCGCCGTCGTCGACGTGGAGACGACCGGCGGACGTCCCGATCAGGGAGACCGCATCACCGAGATTGCCATCGTGACCGTGCGCAATGGGGAAGTGCAGGAGGTGTTCGAGACGCTCGTCAATCCGGAGCGCACGATCCCGCCGTTCATCACCCGGCTCACCAACATCTCCCACGCGATGGTCCGCGACAAGGCGCCATTTCGTGACGTGTGCGACACCGTGTTGCGTGCCCTCGACGGCCATGTGTTCGTGGCGCACAACGCCGCATTCGATTGGCGCTTCGTGAGCGCCGAGGTGTCCCGCTCCGCGGGGCGCGAGCTGACGGGCCGTCGGCTCTGCACGGTACGACTGGCGCGCCGCATCCTGCCGCAGCTTCGATCGCGATCGCTGGACTGGGTGGCGCGACACTATGCCGTGGAGATCCCGGAGGGCATGCGCCATCGCGCCGCCGGCGATGCCATGGCGACGGCCCACTGCCTGCTCCGTCTCCTCGCCGATGCGCGAAGCCACGGCTGCGAGCGGTGGTCGGATCTCGAGCGGTTTCTCTCCACCGGAAGCGCCGCGGCGAGGCAGCGACGCGGGCGGCGCCCGTCCGCGATGCCGGCGCCCGTGAGCCAGGATTCCACGGCCTGACCAGCGCGCACCTCCACCCCCTCGGTCCATTCATGCCTCTGCTTCCGCTCGTCGAATCGCGCACTCTCGGCTCGCTGCGCGTTCACGCGCTCCAGGCGGGTCTCCAGCAACTCGATGGCGGCGCGATGTTCGGGGTCGTTCCGAAGTCCCTGTGGGAGCGAAAGATCCCGGCTGACGCCCGCAACCGCATCCGCCTCGGCATGCGCTGCCTGCTGATCGAGCATCCGGATGGACTCGTGCTCGTGGACACCGGGGCCGGCAACAAGGAGAGCGCGAAGTTCCACGATATCTACGGGATCGAGAACGGGCCGATGACGGGAGTCGGCCCCACGCAGCTGGAGAGCGCCCTCGCCGAAGCCGGCTTCAGCGCGGAGGACGTGGACGTGGTGGTCAGCAGTCACCTGCACTTCGATCACGCCGGCGGCAACACCCGCTCGCACAGCGGAGGCGCCCCAGTCCCGAGCTTTCCCAACGCACGGTACATCGCGCGGCGTGGTGAGTGGGAGTGGGCGCACCACACCAACGAGCGCACGGCGGGGAGCTACTTCGCGCACAACTACGATCCCATCGAGGCCGCCGGACTGCTCGAATTGATCGAGGATGACGGGGAGATCCTGCCGGGCGTCGCGCTGCGGTCGACCCCCGGCCATACCCCGCATCACCAGGGAATTCAGGTGACGTCGGGCGACGCGCGCCTGTTCTACCTGGCCGACCTCGCGCCCACTGCGGCGCACGTCCCCTTGCCGTGGATCATGGGGTACGATGTCGAGCCCCTCGTGACGCTGGAGACCAAGCGGAGACTATGGGCCGAGGCCGCGAGCGAGGAATGGATCGTCATGTTCGAGCACGATGCCGACCATGCGTGGGGACGAATCCGGATAGACGGGAAGGGATACATCGTGGAGACGGGCTGGGATGCGGAGTAGCTCCAGACCGTCCTTCCTTGACTTCCTGTCCGATCGCTCTAAGTTCCGTCCTGACAACTAGCTAAGCGGTCGCCTTCGGGCGGCCCACCCTCTGGCCCTCGCGCAGTTTCGAGGCGTGCTACAGGAGTCCAGCAATCCACGAGCGGCCCCGCCTTCAGGGTGGGCGTCGCGCGTCGTGCGGACTCTTCGCCAGAAGGTCCGCTTTTTTGTTTTTCTCTTTCCGAGGTTACGAGTATTCAGGACACCACGAAGCGCGTGCGGGTCAATCGCATGATCCGTATCAGCCCGGTTCGCGTGATCGGCGCCGATGGTTCTCAGCTCGGGATTCTCGAGGTGGACGCGGCGCTGCGGATGGCGGAGGACGCCGGGTTGGATCTCGTCGAAGTCGCTGCGACCGCTCGTCCGCCCGTCGTCCGCATCATGGACTACGGCAAGTACAAGTTCGAGATGGCGAAGCAGGCCCGCGTGGCCAAGAAGAAGCAGCACGTCATCGAGCTCAAGGAAGTGAAGTACCGTCCCGGCATCGATGACCACGACTTCGACACGAAGACCCGGCACGCGCGCCGGTTCCTGGAAGAGAAGAACAAGGTGAAGGTGACCATGATGTTCC
Organism: Gemmatimonadaceae bacterium; assembly: GCA_046598315.1. Classification (GTDB taxonomy): domain Bacteria; phylum Gemmatimonadota; class Gemmatimonadetes; order Gemmatimonadales; family Gemmatimonadaceae; genus AG11. Next base: position 17,347 of record JBKJIY010000101.1, on the reverse strand, counting down.
GTGGCCGCCAGGTGGCGCATCCCGAGCTCGGGCAGGATGTGCTCAATCGGGTGAGCAGTTCGCTGGCCGACATCGCGAAGATCGAGAGCGCGGGGCGGCTTGAAGGCAAGTCGATGACGATGATTCTGACGCCCAAATAAGAGAGCGTGATATGCCTAAAATGAAGACCCACAAGGGCGCCGCGAAGCGGTTCCGCGTGACGGGCACGGGAAAGGTCAAGCGCTACAAGGCCTTCAAGAGCCACATCCTCACCAAGAAGACCTCCAAGCGCAAGCGGAACCTTCGCCGCGCCGGCCTCATCGCCACGAATGGCGAGCAGAAGCGAATCAAGCGCCTCATTCAGGCCGCTTAATAGGAGCTAGACTATGCCACGCGCCGTATCGAACGTCCCGCGCCTCAAGCGCAAGAAGCAGATCCTCAAGCACGCCAAGGGCGCCTTCGGCGCTCGCTCCAAGCTGTGGAAGGCGGCCAAGGAGAACGTCGAACGTGGGTGGAAGTACGCCTACCGCGACCGCAAGAACAAGAAGCGCGATTTCCGGCGCCTCTGGATCGTCCGTATCAACGCGGGTGCCCGGCAGCACGACATGAGCTACAGCGTCTTCATGAACGGGCTCAAGCTCACCGGCATCGAGATCGACCGGAAGATCCTGGCCGACATCGCCGTGCGCGACCCGCAGGCGTTCGGCGAGATCGCCGACAAGGTGCGCGCCGCGCTGAACGCTGCGTAAGGAAGTCGCTGGTCTTCCTGCAGGCTCTCGGCGGCGGCGCGACCTCGGTCACGCCGCCGCCGAGTCCTTTCCACCCGATCGCCGCCCGGAGAGCTGTGACCTACGCTGAACTCGACGCAGCAATTGAGAATCTGCTCACCGACGCCGTCTCGAGAATCGAGGATGCAACGACCCTCGACGCCCTCGAGGGGACGCGGGTGCTGCTCGTCGGACGCGAATCCGGCCGCGTCACGGCTCTCATGAAGGCGCTGCCCGCGCTCTCGCTGGACGAGAAACGGTCGGCCGGTCCGCGACTGAACGCTCTGAAGCATGATCTCGAGGCGAGACTCGAGGCCCGTCGCGCTGTGATCGGCGCCGAGCAGCAACGGCATGCGCGGCTGGATCTCACCATGCCCGCGCGCGAGCGTTGGCGCGGCGGCAACCATCCGGTCACGGTGGTGATCGACGAGATCGTCGCCATCTTCCGCGAGCTCGGCTTCACCGTTGCGCTCGGCCCGGAGAGCGATTCCGAATGGTACAACTTCACCGCGCTCAACTTCCCGCGCGACCATCCGGCGATGGACATGCACGACACCTTCTACCTCGCCGAGGGTGCGTTGCTTCGCACGCACACCTCGCCCGTGCAGGTGCGCACCCTGCAGCACGCGGCCCCGCCGATCCGCATCCTCGCGCCGGGTACGGTGTTCCGGCGGGATCCGTTCGATGCCTCGCATGCCCCCGCCTTCGCCCAGCTCGAGGGGCTCGCCGTGGATGAGGGGATCTCGTTCGTCGATCTGAAGGCCACGCTCACCCTGTTCGCGCGACGCTTCTTCGGCCCCGCCACGCGCACCCGCTTCCGTCCCAGCTTCTTCCCATTCACGGAACCGAGTGCCGAGATGGACGTGGAGTGCCAGCTGTGCAGCGGCAAGGGTTGCTCCGCCTGCAAGGGCACGGGCTGGATGGAGATCCTCGGGTCGGGACTCGTACATCCCACCGTGCTCGAATCGGCGGGCATCGACAGCGAGCGGTACACCGGCTGGGCCTTCGGCATGGGGCCGGCGCGGATCGCCATGCAGCGATACGGCCTTCCCGACATCCGCCTGCTCTACGATTCCGACGTCCGCTTTCTGTCGCAGGTGGCCCAGTGAACGTGTCCGTGGCATGGCTCAACGCCTTTGTCGACACCGGGAAATCGGCCGCCGAGCTCCGTGATCTGCTCACCGCCCACACGGCCACGGTGGAGGAGGTCGTGGCCCTGCGCGCCGACCTCGCGCCAATCGTCGTGGCGCGCGTCGTGGAGGCAGCGCCGCATCCCGATTCCGATCACCTGCACGTCACCCGGGTAGACATCGGCAGTGGTGAGCTGCTCGACGTCGTCTGCGGTGCGCCCAACGTCGCCGCGGGCAAGCTGTACCCCTTCGCCCCCACCGGCACGACGATTCCCGGTGGCCTGAAGATCGAGAAGCGGAAGATCCGCGGGCACACGTCCAACGGCATGCTCTGCTCCGCGCGCGAGCTCGGACTCGGCGAGGACCATGAGGGGATCATGGAGCTCGACGTGGACGTCGCCCCCGGTACCCCGTTCCTGGATGCGTTCCCGGTGGGGGACACGAGGCTCGTCGTGGACGTGCTGCCGAACCGTCCGGACCTGCTGTCGCATCTGGGGGTGGCGCGGGAGATCGCCGCGATCACGGGCCGGCCACTGGAGCTTCCGGAGATCGGCGTTGCCGGCATCGTGGTTCCGGCCGCTCGGCGATTCCGTCGGGCCGGCAACGCGGGCGGCGTCGTGCTGCATCTGGAGGATGCCACGCTCGCGTCCCGCTACATGGGCGTCGTCATTCGCGGCCTCACCGTCGGCGCGAGTCCAGCATGGTTGACCGATCGCCTCGCGGCGGTGGGATCGCGCTCCATCAACAACGTGGTGGACGCCACCAATTACGTGCTGCACGAACTGGGGCAGCCGACGCACGCCTTCGATCTGCGCAAGCTCGACCTCGAGACGCAACTGCCCGAGAAAACGATCGTGATCCGGTCGGCCAGGGCAGGCGAGCAGCTCCTCACCCTGGATGGAGCACTGCGAACGCTCACCCCCGAGATGACCGTCATCGCGGACACCGTGAAGCCGATCGCCATCGCCGGCGTGATGGGTGGCCGCGACACGGAGGTGGACGCAACGACGACGGACATTTTCATCGAAGTCGCGACCTTCGATCCTGCGCGCACGCGTCGCACGCGCCGGCTCGCTGGCTTGTCCACCGACGCCAGCTACCGCTTCGAGCGCGGGGTGGATGCGACCCTCGCGCCGCGGGCGCTGGAACGCGTCGCGGCGCTCGTCATCGCGCTCGCGGGAGGCGAGGTGACGAGCGCGCCCGTGGACCTCTATGCCGGTGATCCATCCCCGCGCGCGCTACTGTTGCGGCGTGCGCGGCTCGCGCGCGTGCTCGGCACGGAGCTGCCGGCGGAGGATGTGGCCGGCCATCTCCGCGCGATCGGCTGCCAGGTGGATGTCGATGGCGAGGGTGCCGTGCTCCACGTGGTTGCGCCCAGCTGGCGCACGGACCTCGTCGCGGAGATCGACCTGGTCGAGGAGATCGCTCGGCTCCATGGCTACGACGCGCTTTCAGACGAGATCCGGCCGTACCGTCCGGGCACCACTTCGGACGCGCCCCTCTGGACACTCGCTGCGCGGCTGCGTGAGCAGCTCTCGGGTGCAGGACTGCTCGAGGTGCGCCCGGTTCCGTTCGTCGCGGGGGGCGAGGGCCATGTGCGCCTCCTCAACCCGCTCGCCGAGAACGAAGCGTTCCTGCGGCGCACCGTGCTGGAGACGCTGGCGCGGCGCGCCGAGCACAATCTCGCGCACATGAACGGCAACGTCCGCCTCTACGAGATCGGCTCCGCGTTCGCGCCGGGCGCGGACGCGCTGCCCGAGGAGAGTGTGCGCGTGGCACTGCTCGTGATGGGCCACCGCACGCCCACGCACTTCAGTGTCGCCAGGCCCCAGCTATTCGACGAATGGGACGCGAAAGCGCTCGCCCAGCTGGTGGCGCGGACGCTCGCGTACGGCGACGTCGTGACCCTCGAGCCGGTCGCTCCCTTGGGCGACGTGCTCTGGCACGTGCAGATTGGCGGCGTGCGACGCGGCTCGGTGACGCGCGTGTCGCTCGACGCGCCCGTCTGGGCGGCGCCGGCATTCGGAGTGGAGATCGAGATGGCGCGCGTGTCCAACGGCGACGTCGCCCCTCCCGGCGAACACGCGCATGCTGCCTCCACGCCCGGGGTGACACGAGTGTCGGTCACGTATCGGCCGCTTCCGACGGCTCCCGCGGCGGAGTTCGATCTGGCCCTGTTGCTTCCCGATGCCGTTGCGGCGTCGGAGGTGGAGCGCGTCATCCGTGAGGCGGCGGGGGATCTGCTGGAACGGCTGCTCGTGTTCGACCTGTACGAGGGCCCCGGGATCGATGAGGGATGGCGATCCGTGGCCTGGCGGTTGACCTTGCGCCATCAGGAGCGCACTCTACGCGACAAGGAGATCGATGGCCGCCGAGCCAGAATTCTTTCCGTGCTTCAGACCGAGCTGAATGTCAGACAGCGTTCGACCTGAGATCACCGCGTTCCGTGAGCTGGAGACGCTCGTTCGCCACCTTGCGGATGAGCTCGCCGGCTTTCGTCGGCGCGCGCTGCTGGCAGAGGCTCGACTCCGCGACCTGGAAGGTCAGGATGGCCAGCCTGCGGCAGAGCAGCAGCGCGCGCTCGGCGATCGCCTCACGGAGCTGGAGCACGACAACGCGGCGCTCAAGGGCCGCCTCGACTCCGCCACGGCCCGCAGCCGGTTGCTGCTCGAGCGGGTGCGCTTCATTCGGCAGCAGGCCCAGGCCGGGATCGAGCGATGAGCGGACGCAAGAGTTCGATCAAGGTGGACATTCTCGGTGAATCCTACGTGCTGCGGAGCGAAGCGGCGCCCGAGCACACCAAGGCCGTCGCCGACTACCTGGACCGCGCGATCCGACAGATTCTGTCCGGGGGCTCGGTCATCGAATCGAACCGGGCCGCCATCCTCGCGGCGCTCCAGATCACCTCCGAGCTTTTCCAGGCGCGGGAGGCCACCGAGACCCTGAGCGGGTCGATGCAGGTGTTGTCGAGCGACGTGCGGCGACTCCTGCCGCCCGCCAAGCGCGATCTGCAGATCTCGGACAGCTGACGTCGCCGTCCATCCGGCCGCCGCTTGCAGCTTTCCCCGCCGTCCAATAACTTCTCCGCAATACCCTAGCCGGGTCCGTAGGTTGAAGCGCCCTTTGTAGTTAGCCCCTCCATGTCGCGCCCTTCGCCGGCGCGTCATCGAGGCCGGCGCTGCATGCTGGCGCTCCGCGGATCGGGCGGTGGTTCCCTTTCTTCCGCGGCCAGCCCGCGGTGGAGCATAGATCGCATGAACGACCTGGCATTGTATGCCGCGGCTGGCGCAGTTGTCGTCGCCTCCGCGGTGTTTTTTATTGCAGGCCGGCGGAGCGGCACCACGGCTGGCCAGCGGGCCGAGCTCGCGCGACAGTCCGCTGCCAAGGCCACGGCGGAAGACACGGCCACCCGAATCGTGGGCGATGCCGAACGCGAGGCGGAAACGCTGCGAAAGGGCGCCATCGTCGCCGGGAAAGAGGAGGCGATGCGGGTCCGCGAGACGGCGGAAGAGGAGCTGCGAGGCCGGCGAGCGATGGTGCAGGCCGAGGAGCGGCGGGTGAGCGAGCGGGAGAGTGCGCTGGAACGGCGGTCCGAGCTGGTGGAGCAGCGCGATCGCGAGATCGGCCGGCGCGCGAGCGACTTTGGCCGCCGCGAGAAGGCGGTGCAGGTTCGGGAGGAGGAGCTGGACAAGCTGGTCGCCGAGGAGCGTCGCCGCCTGGAGGGCATGGCGGGGATGTCGGCGCTGGACGCCAAGGCCGAGCTCATCCGGCGTCTCGAGGAAGAGGCCCATGCCGATGCCGCCAACTCGCTGCGGGAAATTCGCGAGGGCGCGCGGCGCAATGCGGAGCGGGAGGCCAAGAAGATCGTCGCCCTCGCGATCCAGCGAATCGCCGCGGATACCACGGCGGAGACCACCGTCTCGGCGGTTGCCCTGCCGAACGACGAGATGAAGGGACGGATCATCGGTCGTGAGGGACGAAACATCCGCGCCTTCGAGCTGGCAACCGGGGTCGATGTCATCATCGACGACACCCCGGACACGGTGGTGGTCTCGTGCTTCGATCCCATCCGTCGGGAGGTGGCGCGGCTTGCGCTCGAGAAGCTCGTCTCCGACGGGCGGATCCATCCCGGCCGGATCGAGGAGGTCGTCAACAAGTCGAAGAAGGAAGTGGAGATCGCCATCGTCGAGACGGGCGAGCAGGCGGCGTACAACACCGGCGTCCACGGGCTGCATCCGGAGCTCATCAAGCTCATCGGCCGGATGAAATGGCGCACGAGCTACGGGCAGAACATCCTGCAGCACTCGCAGGAGGTGGCGCATCTGGCGGGCATCATGGCAGCGGAGCTCGGGCTGGACGTGGCCATGGCCAAGCGCGGCGCGCTGCTGCACGACGTGGGCAAGGTACTGACGCACGAGCACGAGGGAACGCACGTGCAGCTCGGTGTGGAGATGGGCACGAAATACGGAGAGCATCCCCTGGTGGTGAACTGCATCGCCGCGCACCACGACGACGTGCCGCACGAGAGCGAGGTGTCGGTGCTCGTGCAGGCTGCCGACGCCATCTCCGGCTCGCGCCCAGGCGCGCGGCGCGAGGCGTTCGAGACATACGTGAAGCGGCTGGAGGGGCTGGAGCGCATCGCGTCCAGCTACAAGGGCGTCGAGCGTGTCTTCGCCATCCAGGCGGGGCGAGAGATTCGCGTGGTGGTCATTCCGGACGACGTGGACGACATGCGGATGACGACGCTCTCCGAGGAGATCGCCCGCCGCATCGAGGCGGAGCTCCAGTACCCGGGGCAGATCAAGGTGGTGCTGATCCGCGAAACACGAGCGGTGGACTTTGCCCGCTGATCTGATCGACGGGATCGCCCTCGCTGCGAAGATTCGGCAGGGTGTCGCCAGCGACGTCGCCGCGCTGCGGGCGCGAGGCATCGTGCCGGGCCTCACGGTCGTCCTCGTCGGCGCCGATGCGGCGAGCGCCGTGTATGTGGGCGCCAAGGAAAAGGCGTCGCGCGAAGCGGGCATGGACGGCGAGACGATCCGCCTGTCCGCCGGCACGACGCAGGCCGAGCTCCTCACGCTCGTCGAGCGGCTCAACGCCGATCCCGCAGTGCATGGCATCCTGGTGCAGATGCCGCTGCCGGCGCAGATCGACCCGGACACGGTCATTCGCCACATCGATCCCACCAAGGACGTGGATGGCTTCCACCCGGTGAACGTCGGCAAGCTGCTGATCGGGCACACGGACGGGTTCATTCCGTGCACCCCGGCGGGCGTCCAGTGCATGCTGCGCGAATACGGGGTCGAGACGCGCGGCGCCGAGTGCGTTGTGGTGGGTCGGAGTACCATCGTCGGCAAGCCCATGGCGGCGCTCCTCATGCAGGCCACGGCCGGCGCCGACGCCACGGTCACGGTGTGCCACAGCCGCACGCGCAATCTCGGCGCGCATACCGGCCGGGCCGACGTGCTCATCGTCGCCGCCGGCCGCGCCGGGATGATCACCGCCGACATGGTCAAGCCTGGTGCCGTGGTCATCGACGTGGGCATGAACCGGGTGCCCGACGCCTCGCGCAAATCCGGAACGCGCCTGGTGGGCGACGTGGACTTCGACGCGGTGCGGCGGGTGGCGTCGCTCATCACGCCGGTGCCAGGCGGTGTGGGGCCGATGACCATCGCCATGCTGCTGGGCAATACCGTGACGGCAGCGCAGCGGTCGGCCTCGGCATGACCGGGCGCCGCGCGGCCCAGAGCCCGTCGCTGTTCGACGACGGCGAGGCGCTCGCCGCGACGCCGGCCTCACGCGTCGCGCGCGCACGCGCCAGCGCGGCAGCACACGCCACGCCGGGGGCGGAGACGCTGTCCAGTGCGCGCCCGCCCGAGCCCGTCGGCGGAGCCGACGCGAGTCCCGGGACCAGCCCGCGGTCGGCCATTCCCGTCTCGCTGCTCACCCAGACGGCCCGGGACATCGTGGAGGGAGCCTTTCCCCCGCTGTGGGTGCGCGGGGAAGTGAGTGATTTCAAGTCGCACCGAAACGGGCACTGGTATTTCAGCCTGCGAGACGAATCGTCGCAGCTCCGCTGTGTGGTGTGGGCGCGCGATCAGCGGGGAATTCCCGCCACGCCGGACGACGGCATGCAGGTGGTCGCGCTCGGACAGCTCGGCGTGTATGCGGCGCGGGGCGAGATGCAGTTCACCGTGCGGCGCATGGAGGCGGAGGGTGACGGACTGTGGCGCAAGGCGCTGGAGCTGACGCGGCGGCGGCTGGAGGCCGATGGATTGCTCGCCCCGGAGCGGAAGCGTGCGCTGCCGCGTTATCCGCGTCGCATCGCCATCGTCACGAGCGCGAGCGGGGCCGCGCTCCGGGACGTCGTGGCGGTGCTGCGCCGTCGCGCGCCCGGTGTCGAGCTCATCGTGGTGCATGCCGCAGTGCAGGGGGACGGTGCGCCGGCGGAGCTCTGCGCCGCGCTGGGCCGGGTGGGGCGGTGGGGCGGTGCGGATCTCGTGATCATTGGTCGGGGCGGGGGATCTCGCGAGGATCTCTGGGCGTTCAACGACGAAGGGGTGGCGCGAGCACTGGCCGCCTGTCCCGTGCCCACTATCTCCGCCATCGGTCACGAAGTGGATTTCACGCTCTGCGATCTCGTCGCCGACCTCCGGGCGCCGACGCCCTCGGCCGCTGCTGAGTCGGCCGTGTCGTCCCGCGAGGAGCTCGCGCTCGTGCTGGGCACACACCGGCGGAATCTGGTGTCGGCGGTGCATGCCTGTGTCGCCGCGCCACGCGAACGCGCGGCGCTCGCCGCCCGCGCGCTCTCTCGTGCCACAGCGCACCACCTTCGCGAGCGCCAGAGCCGTCTCGGCGTGCTCGCTGGCCGCCTCGAGGCGCTGAGTCCCCTCGCCACGCTCCAGCGCGGCTACGCCATCGCGTTCGACCCATCGGGCCGTACGCTGGCGTCGGCCAGCGACTTTGCGGTCGGGCGCTCCTTCGCGCTGCGTGTCCGCGGCGGAGTCGTGGATGCATCGGTCGAGGCGGTGCGCGCGGCGGGCCCGGGGGAGGCGATGTCGTGACGGTGGAGATGCGCCTCGCGCGGCTGGACGCCATCGTTGCGGCACTCGAGGCCGGCCAACCGGAGCTCGCGGAGGCGCTCGCGCTGTTCGAGGAAGGCATTACCTGTCTCCGTGAGGCTGCCGGCGAGCTGTCCGTCGCGGAGGCGCGCGTGCAACGGCTCACCGAGCTGGCTGATGGCGCATTCAGCGTGGAGGTGCTCGATGCCCACGACGGCGAGTGAGCACGTCGTCGATTTCACGCGAGCGCGTGATGCGGTCGGCCACGCGCTCGCCGGCCTCTGCGTCCGCTATCTCGATCAGCTGGGATCACCGGTCAGCGACGCCATCCGCTACAGCCTGCTCGGTGAAGGCAAGCGCATGCGGGGCATCCTGTTCCTCAGCGCCTTCGATGCCGCCGCTGGCGATGGCGCGTCCGCGGCGGCGGCGGACCTGGCTGCTGCGATCGAGGTGGTGCACGCGTACTCCCTCGTGCACGACGATCTGCCGTGCATGGATGACGACGACGTACGCCGCGGTCGCCCCACCGTGCATCGCGTGTTTGGCGTGGCCGCAGCGACCGCCGCCGGCCTGGCGATGGTGCCGCTCGCCGCCAGAAGCGCGGCGGACGCAGCGCGCGCGCTGGGATTGGAGGAGCGCGCGGTTGGCGACGTCGTGGCGGCGTTGATGCGCGCGTCCGGTGCGGGCGGAATGATTGGCGGACAGCAGCTCGATCTGGAGGGTGAGGGCCACGCGCTCGCCCTGGATGATCTCGAGCGCATTCACCGCGCCAAGACGGGAGCGCTCATCACCGCGGCGGCGATGCTGGGCGGCATGGCGGCCTCGGCCCCCCCGGCCCGCCTGGACGCGCTGTCGCGGTATGGCGAGGCGGTGGGGCTCGCCTTCCAGATCGCCGACGACGTGCTGGACGTCACCGCGACGTCGGACCAACTCGGCAAGACCGCCGGCCGCGATCTGGCCTTGAAGAAGAGTACGTATCCCGCGCTCCTCGGCGTGGAGGGCGCGCGTGCGCGCGCCGCGGCACTGGTGGAGGAGGGCTGTGGAGCGCTCGATGCCGTCGGTCTGCTCACCCCCGCGCTCGCGTCCATCGCCCGCTTCACGATCGAGCGCACGTCTTAGATTTCCCAGCGGATCACATGTCTCTACTCGATCGCGTCGCTTCCCCCGCCGACATCCGCGCGTTCAGCCGCGACCAGCTTCGCACGCTGGCCGACGACGTGCGTGCCCGTCTCGTGGACGTGTGCTCGCGCACGGGCGGACACATCGGGGCCGGCCTGGGTGTGGTGGAGCTGACGATCGCGCTCCATTTCGCCTTCGATACGCCGCGCGACCAGCTCGTGTGGGACGTGGGGCATCAAGGCTACCCGCACAAGCTCCTCACCGGCCGCAACACGCGCATGGAGTCGCTGCGTCAGGAGGAGGGCATCTCCGGCTTCCTCAAGCGGACGGAGAGCGAGTTCGACACATTCGGGGCGGGACACGCCGCCACGGCCATCTCGGCGGGCCTCGGCATGGCGGCCGCGCGCGACATCAATGGCGAAAAGGATCTGAAGGTGGTGGCCATCCTTGGCGATGGCGCGCTGACGAGTGGGCTCGCGTACGAGGGTCTCAACAACGCGGGACATTCCGGGCGCGACTTCGTCGTGGTGCTGAACGACAACGAGATGTCGATCGCGCCGAACGTCGGCGCCATGCACAAGTACCTCACGTCGATCCAGCGCAACCCGCTGTACAACCGGGTGCGGGCGCGCATCGGGGAGCTCGTCGACAGCGCCCCCGCGCCGGTGGGCACCATCGTGCGCAAGTGGGAGGAGAGCATGAAATCCTTCCTCACCCCCGGCGTGCTGTTCGAGGAGCTCGGCTTCCGGTATTTCGGGCCGATCGACGGCCACGACCTGGATGCGCTCGTGGACACGTTCACCACCGTGCGAGACCTGCCCGGGCCGCGGCTGGTGCACGTGATCACGCAGAAGGGCAAGGGATTCCCCGCCGGCGAGCACGCGGCGGGGGAGAAATGGCACGCGCTGCCGCCGGGTCACGACCCGTCCACCGGCAAGCAGCTCAAGGTGTCCACCGCCAACGCGGCCTATACCGCGGTGTTCGGCAAGGGACTGGCGGAGCTCGGCGCGGAAAACGTGAAGGTGGTGACGATCACCGCCGCGATGCCCAGCGGCACGGGTGTGGGGGCGTTCGCCCAGCAGCATCCGTCCCGCTTCTTCGATGTCGGTATCGCCGAGGGACATGCGGTCACGTTCGCCGCCGGGCTCGCGACCCGCGGCCTGCGTCCGGTCTGTGCCATCTACTCCACGTTCCTGCAGCGCGCATTCGACAACATCATTCACGACTGCGCGATCCAGTCGCTGCCGGTGGTGTTCGCCATGGATCGGGCCGGCCTGGTGGGCGAGGACGGCGAGACGCACATGGGCCTGTATGACATCGCGTACATGCTGGCGGTCCCGAACATGACGGTGACGGCACCGAAGGACGGCACCGAGATGCTGGCCCTGCTGCGCGCGGGGGTGGAGCACGAGGGCGGACCCTTCTGTCTGCGCTACCCGCGAGACGTGGTGCCGGCCGCGGTCCCCGACATCGCGGGCATCGCGCCCGCGCCCCACGGCACCTGGGAGGTGCTTCGACGTGGCAGCGACGTCGCGATCCTCGCCGTCGGCACCATGGTGAACGTCTCGCTCGCCGCGGCCGAGGTGCTCGCGGCGGAGGGGCTCGACGTCACGGTCGTCAACTGCCGCTACCTCAAGCCGCACGACGAGGTGACGCTCGCCGCGATCCTCGCCGATCACCGACAGCTGCTCGTGGTCGAGGAAGGGACGATCATCAACGGGTTCGGCGCCTACATGAGCACCGTGATCCAGCGGCAGGAGCCCGCGGCGCGCGTGCACACGCATGGGGTGCCCGACCGGATCATCTACGCCGCGCCACGCGCCAGGCAGCTCGCCTCTCTCGGTCTCGACGCCGCCGGCATCGCCGAACGGGTTCGGGCGCTGCATGATTCCGAGGCGCTCACCGGGTGATCCGCGTCGGCGTCGTCGGCCATCTCGGGTACCAGGGCCTGCCCGACGTCCTGGCGTCACTCCGCGGCCTCGCGCCGGCGCTCGGCATGGCGCTGTCGTTCGAGGACTCCATCCTCGGGACCGCGGGACTGGATGCGGCGCCGATCGATCGGCAGGCGGTGGACTTCCTGCTCACCCTCGGCGGCGACGGCACGCTGCTGCGCGCAGCGCGGGTGGTCGAAGACCGTTCGGTGCCCATTCTTGGCATCAATCTCGGTCGTCTGGGCTTTCTGACCACGGCGCCCGCGGGTGCCCTGGAGCCCTCGCTGCGGCGCCTTGCCGCTGGGGAGTATGTGCTGGAGCCGCGCATGACGCTCGACGCGCGGGTGCGCGACCGGGACGGGGCGGACAAGGCGCAGTGGCGCGCGCTGAATGACGTCGTGCTGCACAAGGGCGGCTTCGCGCGCGTGGTGCGCGTGCGCGTGTTCGCGAATGGGGAGACCGTCGCGCATTACTCCGCGGACGGCGTCGTGCTCTCCACGCCCACGGGATCCACTGCGTACAACCTCAGCGCCGGGGGCCCCGTGGTGTATCCCACCCTGGAGACGATTCTGCTGACGCCGGTGAGTGCGCATACCCTCGCGCTGCGCGCGCTCGTGCTTCCGCCCTCGGCCGAGGTCGTCGTGCAATCGGATGATGGTCCCGACGAGCTTCTGGTCACGGTGGACGGACAGGTCGGCGCCACCTTCGCCGCCGGCGAGACGCTGGTGGTGCGCCGGTCGGCGCATCCCGTCCCCATCGTCCGCTTCCCGGAGAGCAGCTTCTTCTCCACCATGCGGGAGAAACTGCACTGGGGAGGCCTGCCGGAACGCGACGAACCCACGCGATGCTGACCGAGCTGCGCATCAGGAATTTCGCCATCATCGAATCGCTCACCCTGCCATTGGCACGCGGGTTCAACGTGCTGTCGGGGGAGACGGGCGCAGGCAAGTCGATCATCGTGGGAGCCCTCGGACTGCTGCTCGGTGAGCGCGCGAGCGCCGATCTGATTCGGACGGGCGCGGACCGTGCGTCGGTGGAGGGGGTGTTCGACGTGACGGACCGGCCCGAGATCAGCGTGCTCCTCGACGAGCGCGGGATCGACGCCGACGAGGCGCTCGTCGTCCTGCGCCGCGAGGTCGCCGCCTCGGGTCGGGCGCGCGCCTGGGTGAATGGCACCACGGTGAGCGCCACCATGCTCGCCGAGGTCGGGCGTCATCTGGTGAACGTGCACGGCCAGCACGAGGCGCAGACGCTGCTCGACACGGACGCCCAGCGTCGCATCCTGGACGCCTTTGCCGGCGCGTCGGAGACCGCCGCGGCCGTGCGCGCAGCCCACGATGCGCTGGCCACGGTGCGGCGCGAGATCGTCGATCTCTCGCGTCGTCGCGCCGATGCCGAGCAACGCGCCGACTACCTGCGTCACGTGGTGGGCGAGATCGAGGGCGCCGCCCTCGTCGACGGGGAGGATGTGCGCCTCGAGGAGGAGGCTCGTCGCCTCGAGAACGCCGAGGAGCTGCGTGAGCTGGCCACCGGTATCGCCGGTGCCATCGAGGGCGATGAGGACACCGTGCTCCACCGCCTGTCCTCGGTGGAGCGCCAGTTCACCCATATCCAGCGGGTGGATCCCACGCTGGAGCGCCTGCAGGAATTGTATGACGCGGCCTACTACAACCTCGAAGCACTCGCTCGCGAGCTCGCCGAGTACGAATCGTCGGTCGAGCTCGACCCGTCGCGCCTGGAGCAGGTACGCCGCCGCCGCGATCTGCTGTTCAAGCTCACCAAGAAGTACGGGGCGACGGTGGCCGCCGTGCTGGAGTCGGGGCGCAACGCGCGGACGGAGCTGGATCTGGTGGACTCCGCAGGGATCGATCTACGGGCGCTCGAGGAGCGCGAGTGCGTCGCTGGCCGACTGCTCGATGAGCGCGCGAGCGCGCTGAGCGCGGCCCGCGGCGCTGCCTCGGATCGACTGGGCCGCGCCGTGGGCGAGGTGCTGCCCGATCTTGGCATGGCGGGCGGCCGATTCCATCCCGCGCTGCTGCCGCTGCGCGAGATCTCGCCGGAGGGCGCGGAGGCGGTCGAGTTCAGAGTGTCGCTCAACCTGGGTCACGACGAGCGTCCGCTCGCGCGCGTGGCGTCGGGCGGCGAACTCTCGCGCGTGATGCTGGCGCTCAAGACGATTCTCGCCCGGCTCGACCGGGTGCCGACGCTCGTCTTCGACGAGGTGGATGCCGGCATCGGCGGTCGCGTGGGGCTTCAGGTGGGCGAAACGCTGCGGCGCGTGGCGAGCTATCACCAGGTGTTCGCGATCACCCATCTGCCGCAGATCGCCGCGCGCGGACATCATCACATCCAGGTGAGCAAGGATGCACGCGGCGGTGTGACCACCGCGAACGTGCTCGTGCTCGATGGAGACGCGCGGATCGCGGAGATCGCGCGCATGCTCGGCGGAGACCCGGAGAGCGAGGTGAGCCGGGCGCACGCCCGTGAGCTGCTTGAGAGCGCGGCGGCGCCAGCGACCGACCCATCCCCCGCTCCGGCTGTGCCGCGGTCCAGGCCAAAACGCAGCGGGCGCGGCTGAGGCGCGGTCCAGGTCCCGGGGGACGGCGCGCGGCTCGAAGTGCCCCTGTGCGATCCCCTGGAGGCGCTGCGTGACTCGTTTTCTGTCGGCGACGTCTTAGATTGAGCGGATTCATGGCGTGGCGCGGGTTCTCCGCGGCAGCCACTCGTGCAGCGAATCGCCGGCAATGACCATCGCGAACGAACCTCGGAATCTTGATTCGGTCGCCTCCGCCGCCCCGTACGACGAGGCGGCATTCCGCGGTGGCGTGTCACTCATGGCCGCCGAGCTGCAGCCCAAGCTTTATCGCGATCTGTGGGGCCGTCGCGTGTGGCGCGAGTGGCGGAATCGCTCCATGCGCATGGCGTACCTGGTGGCCAGCGACACGGGCGCCTCGCTCCTCGCGTGGAAGCTCGCCGTGCTCGTCGTCGTGGCCGCCGAGGCGCCGCGCCATCTCGATCTGGCCATCGCCGCCGGCGTCCTCGGACAGGCGATCCTGGGCACCTACCGCGCGGGCATGTTCCGGAAGCATCGCGACCGCATTGCAGCGGGTGTCGCGGCGACCTTCGTTCTCATGCAGATCGTGGCGGTACGCTCCGACGCGCCGACCGCGGGCGCGCTCGCGTCCCTCATCTTCGCTGCCCTGTTGCTGCCGACCCTGATGCTGAGCCGCTGGGCGGCCGAGCGGCTCGTTCGCCTGGCGCACCGGCATGGGATCGCGCGCAAGTCGACCCTCATCGTCGGCACGGACGACGATGCCTGGGAGGTCGTGGAGTACTTCCGTCGCACCGGTGAACGGAGCCTGAACATCATCGGGCACCTGTCGCCCACCGACGCGTACGCGCCCGGTGCGATCGGTACGACCCAGGAGCTTCCCTTCCTGATCGAGGAGCACGACATCGAGCACGTGGTGGTCGCCGGCCGGATTCCCCTCGACTCCTACTTCCGCATCGCCCGGGAGAGCTTGCTGCGGGGCGCGACGGTTGGCGCGATCGACGGCCTGATCGACAAGGAGCTGCCGACCGCCACGTTCCGCAGCGTCGGCGGATGGCCCGCGCTGCAGCTTCGCGTCGAGCGACTGGACATGATGCAGGTGGCAGTGAAGCGCTTGATGGACGTGCTCTTGAGCCTTGTCCTGCTCGCCCTCGCGTCGCCGATGTTGACACTCCTCGCCATGCTCGTGCGACTCGAGTCGCCGGGTCCGGTCTTCTTTCGCCAGCGGCGGCCGGGGCTGGGTGGCCGTCCCTTCCACATGCTCAAGTTCCGCTCGATGCGCGCCGATGCGGAGGAGATCCTCCACGCCGACGAGGCGCTCTACCGATGGTTCGTGGCCAACGGATGCAAGTTTCCCGCGGGCGAAGATCCGCGCATTTCCCGCTTCGGACAACTGCTGCGGAGCTCCAGCCTGGATGAGCTGCCGCAGCTGTTCAACGTGCTCGTGGGCGACATGTCGCTCGTCGGACCGCGGCCAGTCGTCGGACCGGAGCTGGAGCACTTCGGCTCTCGCGCCGCGGCGATCATCCTGAGCGTGAAGCCCGGGATGACGGGGCTCTGGCAGGTGAGCGGGCGAAGCACCATCGGAGCGGTGGACCGCGCCGACCTGGACATGGAATATGTAGCGAAGTGGTCCCTGCGTCTCGACCTCGAGATCCTGCTTCGCACGGTACCGGCGGTGCTGCGTCGGTCGGGAGCGCACTGATCGCGCCGTGATCCCGCGGGCCGGTGCCGTTGCGCCGGCGTCATCTCCGCAGAATCCGGAAGAACAGCCGCATCTGGATCTGATCGCGAAACAGCTTTGGTGATCCGGGCGTGCCCGTCAGCGTCTCCAGGTGGGTGTACGAGATCTCCACCGGCCACCTGGCCTCTCGGCGGGCGTAGGCATCCACGGTCGAGTATCGCGCGCCGAATCCGAGGCGCTGCACGGTGAGCGGGGTGTCGACCGACCCGATTGCCCTGCCCGCCGGGTCGAGTGGCGCCAACCCCCCGACTGTTCCGGGGGCCGAGGCATCCTCCCGACGGTAGACGAAGGCGTTGCTGCGCTCCGCTCCGTAATGGCCGTCGAGCGTGAGCCACGGCGTGAGATAGTAGCGCGAGGTAAGGTCGAGACCGATCACATCGCCGCCACTCCGCGTGCCCGAGCCAAAGACCGGAAAGGGAAAGTCACCGCTCGCCATGCCGGCCAGTGGAGCCTGCTCGACGCGCGTGAACTGCCTGGTGTAGCGCGCCGCCACGGTGCCGCCCAGCCGCCCGACGAGCACGTCGAACGCCGAGGCGAGCTCCGCGCCGGCACCGAGGCCGGTCCTGATGTCCAGGATATTCTGGGCCGAGTCGGGGCGGGTGGTGTTGAAGCGGTAGGCACCCGCCACGGCCAGGCGCGACTGCACGCGCCGTCGCACTGGGCTGTCGCGCTGGAAGTGGTCGAAGATCAGTATCCGGGCACCGACCGCGATGTCCCCGATCGACAGCCGCTCCGTCGTGGCAATGGAGTCGAGGCCGCCGCCCAGTTCGCTCTTGAGCAGGCCCGGCATGCCGCTGCGGCCCTGCAAATCGATGTACGAGAAGTCGGTCGCGGCGCTGTAGAGTGGCTCTGCCGCACCAGCACCAGGTCCGAGATAGCGCCGCAGCTTCTCGTTGATGGCGGTTCGCCGGCCGTCGATCTCCCTCGCCAGAGCGCCTCCAGCGCGCGGCGCGAGGATCGCCGAGGCTGCATCCACGCCGAGGCCGCTCCGCACCGCGTCGGCGAAGCTCTGCGCCTGCGCGCTGGTCGCCATCGCGTCGGCGCCGTTGGCGTTGACCGCACTGC
>JBKJIY010000121.1:0-30168 GCA_046598315.1 Gemmatimonadaceae bacterium | reverse complement strand
GGATCGCTTTCAGGTGCCCAAACCGTTTGCGAAGGTCACGATCGTCTTTGGTGAACCGACGATCGTGGGTGGTGAGAACGCGACGGACGCCGTGGCCGAGGCGCCGCGCATCGAAGGTTTGCTCCACGCCGCACAAGAGATTGCCGATGCATAGGTCGCACGCAGAAACCGTTTGGGAGTCGAGCGGCCTGTTGGCGCGCGCGACTCGCGCGACGCTCATGCCGTTCGGATGGCTGTATGGATCCGTGGTATCGTTGCGCAACGCGGCATTCGACCGTGGCTTGTTTTCGTCACACGCGCTGGGAATGCCTACTGTAAGCGTCGGCAACCTGACGGTGGGCGGTACCGGAAAGACGCCGGTGGCCGCTTGGTTGGCCGGGCGACTCTCTGAGGCGGGTGCTCATCCCGCAATCCTGCTCCGTGGATACGGCGGAGACGAGCCGCTGGTTCACGAGCGGCTGAACCCAGGCATTCCCGTCATCGCCGACCCCGACCGTGTTCGCGGGGCCGCGGCGGCCAAGGCAGGTGGAGCCACGGTGCTTGTGCTCGACGACGGATTTCAGCATCGCCGCGTGCGGCGTGACGCTGACATTGTCCTCCTGTCGGCCGATCGCTCTGGCCCGGTTCGGCCGCTGCCGGCGGGACCGTGGCGTGAACCGCTGGAGTCGCTCGCGCGCGCGACAGTGGTGGCGGTGACGCGCAAGAACGCGTCGCCTCTCAGAGCACGTGAGCTGCTGGCAGGAGCGCTGCGCTATGCGCCTCGTGCGGCCGGCGTCATCCTGCACCTCGCCGCCGACACGCTACGTCGAGCGGATGGCATCGGGATCGACAGCACCGCCTCGCTGCGCGGAGTGTCGGTGCTGGCTATTTCCGGAATCGGCGATCCCCGAGCATTTCAGTCGCAACTACGCAACGCCGGTGCGCGAGTGGTGGCCGCCGCGTTTCCCGATCACCATGCGTTTTCCAAGAGTGAGGCCGCGACGTTGGCGTCCCGAGTCAAGGGGGAGGCACGTGCCGTTTGTACCCTCAAGGATGCGGTAAAACTTGCACCGCTCTGGCCCCCTGACGCTCCTCCGTTATGGTATCTTTCACAGCGTGTTCTGGTGGAGTCTGGCGGTGACGCGATGGACGCGATCATTCAGCGCCTGACCACCCCCTGAACAACACACAAAGCCCTCCACGCCGGCAGCTTCGTCGGCCCAACGAAGAGCTGAATTAATGTCTCCCGACCAACTGCTGCCCACCAATAGCATCGTCCGGCCCGACAAAGATCGCTTTCTTTCGGAAGAGAACCCGTTCGAGGGAATGATGTCGCGCTTCGATCGCGCGGCGGAGCTGCTCGACCTCGAGCCCGGGATCTACCGAGTGCTGCGACGGGCTGAGAAGCAAATCATCACCTCCATTCCGGTGATGCTGGACAGCGGCGAGGTGGAAGTGTTCACGGGTATTCGCGTGCTCTACAACACCTCGCGCGGACCGGCCAAGGGCGGCATCCGCTTCGACCTGCAGGTCAATCTGGACGAAGTGAAGGCGCTCGCCGCCTGGATGACCTGGAAGTGCGCCGTGGTGAATCTGCCGTTCGGTGGCGCCAAGGGCGGGGTGATCTGCGATCCGCTCACGATGAGCCTGGGAGAGCTCGAGCGCCTCACGCGTCGGTATACGGCCTCGATCATCCACACGCTCGGCCCCGATTCCGATGTGCCGGCGCCCGACGTGAATACCAATGAGCGGGTGATGGCCTGGATCATGGATACGTATTCCATGCACCACCGGCACACCGTGACGGCAGTCGTCACCGGCAAGCCAGTCGAGATGGGTGGCTCGCTCGGCCGGCGCGAGGCGACGGGACGCGGCTGCATGATCGTCACCAAGCAGGCGCTGAAGCACCTCGGTCTGCCGGTCGCCGGGACGACCGTCGCCGTGCAGGGGTTCGGGAATGTGGGATCCGTGGCCGCGGATCTTCTGGTGAAGGAGGGCTGCATCATTCGCGGTATTTCCGATCGCACCGGGGCGTACTTCAATCGCGACGGCATCGATATTCCGGCGGCCATCCAGTACGTCAAGGATCACAAGACGCTGGTGGGGTTCACCGGTGGCGACCCGATCAGCAACGAAGAGCTGCTCACGTCGGACGTGGACGTGCTCGTGCCGGCGGCGCTGGAGAACGTGATCACCAGCAAGAATGCGGCGAAGATCCGGGCCAAGATCATCTGCGAAGGCGCCAATGGACCGACGACGGCGGGCGCCGATTCGATTCTCGCCGAGAAGGAGATCTTCGTCATCCCCGACATCCTCGCCAACGCGGGCGGCGTGACCGTGTCGTACTTCGAATGGGTGCAGGACCGCGGCGGGTATTTCTGGTCGGAGGAGTCGGTGAACGACCGCCTCACCGACATCATGATGCGAAGCTTCGGCGACGTGCTCAAGCTCTCGTTGCAGCACAAGGTGGACATGCGCACCGCGGCCTACATGTTGGCGATCAGCCGGGTCGCGACGGTGCACCGTCTGCGCGGCATCTACGCGTAGGAGCGCGTGAAGCTCGTCGTCGCCGCCGTGGGCAAGCCACGCGATCGGCATCTCGCGGCGGCGATCGACGAGTACGAGACGCGCGCGGCCCGGTACTGGCCGCTCGACGTCGTGGAGGTCCGCGAAGCGAGCGGTCGCGGCGTGGCCGCGGAGGAGGTGCGAACGCGCGAGGGCGAGCGCCTGCTCGCGCGCGTTCCGGACGGCGCCACCGTACTCGCATGCGACGAGCGCGGCGAGCGACTCACCTCGGCCGAGTTTGCCGCGGTGATCGTGGCGGCGCGCGAGCGCGCACGGGACATCGCCTTCATTCTCGGCGGCGCGTTCGGTCTTCCCGACACCGTACGCGGCCGAGCGGAGCGCACCATCCAGCTCGCCCCGTTCACGCTGCCGCACGAGATGGCGAGGCTCGTGCTTGCGGAACAACTGTACAGGGCCGGCACGATCAGCCGCGGCGAGCCGTACCACAAGTGACGCCACTCGTCGCGCGACGGCGATGACCGACGTTCGCATCGTGACCGAGTCGCTCGGCGGCTCCTCGCTGTCGCAGCTCCTGCAGCACGGCGGGGGGGATGCGTGGCTGCCCCGTGCCCCGCAGTCGGCCGCCGAGTGGCGCGTCCGTGCCGAGCAGCGCCGCGGCGAGGGTGACTGGCGGGCACGATGGCGTGCCCTGCAGCCGGCGATCGTGGCGTCCGGCAGCGCCGCCGAGCGGCTGGCGCGCGTGCAACAGTCTGGGGGCGTCGTCGTGACCACGGGACAGCAACCCGGGCTCTTCGGCGGACCGGTGTACACGTGGAGCAAGGCGATGAGCACGATCGCCCTCGCGGACGCGCTCGAGGCGGCAACAGGGATCCCGACCGCTCCCGTATTCTGGGCCGCTACGGACGACGCGGATTTCGCCGAGGCCGCAGCAACGGTGATCGCGCTGCCTGGTGGCGCGCAGGCGTTGCGTAGCGCGGATGCGCCGCCGGCCGGCACGCCGATGTCGCTGGCACGCCTCGGCGACCGATCGGCGGAGATTGCGGCTCTTGCCCGCGCGTCGGGTAGCGCGTCGGAGGCCGGCGTGCTGCTGGCGGTGCGCGACGCCTACGGCGACGCAGACACCAGCGTCGGCGGGGCGTTCGTCGCGCTGTTGCGCGCGCTGCTCGCCCCGCTCGGCATGCCCGTGATCGACGCCTCGCACCCCGCCGTGGCCGCGGCGAGCGGCAGTACCCTGGCGCTGGCGCTGGCGCGCGCGCCCGAGATCGAGCGCGCACTGCGCGCCCGCACGGAATCCATTCGCGCCGCCGGCTTCACCACCCAGGTGGAGGACGTGGCGGCCCTCTCCCTCGTGTTCGTCCGCGAGGAGCACGTGAAGCGCCGCCTCTCGATCGGAGAAGCGATACGGGTTGGCGACGGCGTGCTCACCCCCAATGTGCTGCTGCGTCCGATCGTCGAGCACGCGATCCTTCCCACCGTCGCCTATGTGGCCGGGCCGGGCGAGCTGGCATATTTCGCCCAGGTGAGCGCCGCCTCGCAGGCGATGGGGAGGGAAAGCCCGACCGCCGTGCCGCGCTGGTCGTGCACGTTGATCGAGCCGCACATCGTCACGTTGCTCGAGCGATTGTCCGTGTCCCCAGCGGAGTTGTCCCACCCGCACGCGCTCGAGGGGACGGTCGCGCGCGCGGCGATGGGCCGGGAGAGCGCCGCCGCGCTTGCCGCGTTGCGAGAGCGGATCGCGGCACTGCCGACTGCGCTTGAGAGGGAAGCCGCCGCCCTCGGCCTCAGCGAGGCCGTGCGCGGCGGCATGCACGCGCTGCAGCATCGCGTGGACCGGTTGGAGCGGCGGCTGGTGGCGGGCCTCAAGCGGCGGGAGGCAGGTGCCCTCCGTGATGTCGCGACCGTGCGCGCCGCGCTTCATCCGCTCGGCCGCACGCAGGAGCGAACCCTCAATCTGTTGCCGCTCCTCGCGCGTCACGGGGTCGCGTTGCTCGACGACATGTGCGAAGCCGCGGGCCCGCATGCGGCGGCCCTCGTGGATGCCGCGACGGTCGCGACGCCGGCGCTCGCGCCGTGACCGAACCGATGACGGGCGCAGCGAAGTCACGGTCCTCCGGACGCAGTTCGGCACTGATCGCGGCGGGAATCTTCCTGTCCCGTCTCATCGGCCTGATCCGCCAGAGCCTCATTGCTCGTTACCTCGGCGCCGGACTCGTCTCGGACGCGTTCAATTCGGCGTTCCGCATTACCAACTTTCTCCAGAACCTGTTCGGCGAGGGCGCGCTCTCGGCGTCGTTCATCCCCGTGTACGCCAAGGCGCTCGCCGACGGTGACGAGGAGGAGGCCGACCGCATCGCTGGTGCGGTGGCGGCCATCCTGGCGATCGCCCCGGCGGTCATCGTGCTGGCGGGCATCCTCGCCACGCCCGTGGTGGTGCAGCTCGTGGCGTCCGGGTTCGAGGGAGAAAAGCTCGCCCTCACGGTGCGGCTGACGCGCATCCTCTTTCCCGGCGCGGGCATCTTCGTGATGAGCGCGTGGTGCCTGGGGATCCTGAACAGCCACCGCCGGTTCTTTCTCTCGTACGTGGCGCCGGTGTTCTGGAACGTGGCGATGGTGGCGTCGCTCCTGTTCTTCGGGCCGCGTCGGGGCGAGGCGGATCTCGCCGTGGCGCTGGCCTGGGCCTCCGTGCTGGGCGCGGCGCTGCAGATGGGAATCCAGCTCCCCACCGTCCTCGGACTCCTGCGTCAGCTACGCCTGCGGCCGGCGCTCGGATATCCGCCGGTGCGCGAGGTGGTGCGCAACTTTCTGCCCGCTTTCGTGAGCCGTGGCGTGGTGCAGATCAGCGCCTTCATCGACGTCTCCCTCGCCAGCAACATTGCCGCGAACGGTGCGCTGACGCTGCTGCAGAACGCGCAGACGATCTACATCCTGCCAATCAGTCTGTTCGGGATGTCGGTGTCGGCCGCCGAGCTGCCGGAGATGTCGAGGGACAGTGGCTCTGACGGCGCCGCGTTCGCGCGCCTGCGCGCGCGGCTGACCGCGGCGCTGCCACGAGTCGCCTACTTCGTGGTCCCGTCGGCGATCGCCTTCTTCGTCCTGGGCGAGGCGATCGCGGGCGTACTGCTGCAGTACGGAAAGTTCTCGCGCGAGAACAGCATGCAGACGTGGGCCATTCTGGCCGGCTCGTCGGTGGGCCTGCTCGCCGGCGCGATGGGCCGTCTGTATTCGTCCACGTTCTATGCGCTGCGCGATACGCGGACACCGCTCAGGTTCGCCCTCGTCCGCGTCGTCCTCACCGGACTGCTTGGCTACCTCTTCGCCTTTCCGCTGCCCGCGCTGCTCGGACTGCCGGCCTGGACGGGCGCCGCCGGGCTGGCCCTCTCGTCGGGAATCGCCGGCTCCCTCGAATACCTGCTGCTCCGACGGGCGCTGGCGGCTCGCATCGGCGCGACGCCGATCGCCCGCGGCGCGATGGTGCGTCTCCTCGGTGCCGCCCTCGCTGCTGGCGCGGCCGGCTGGACGGTGATGCTCGCCGTGGATCCCGCGCACCATGTGATTCGCGGTGTCGGCGCCCTCCTCGTGTACGCGCTCGCGTACGGCGCCGCCACCCTGGCCCTTGGCGTCCCCGAAGCGCGAGCGCTGCTGGCACGGGTGCGCCGCCGATAGCCACGGCGCGCGCACGCGAACGACGGTCCCGCGAGTGGCGCGCGCGGTCACGGCCAAGTGGATGAGAACTATATTTCCATGATGGCCGTGCCCGCCGAGATCCTCGACAAGGTCCCGCACCTCCCCGAGTCCCCCGGCGTCTATCTCTGGAGGGACGCCGACGGGCGAGTCCTGTACGTGGGCAAGGCCAAGCGACTCCGGTCGCGGGTGCGCAGCTACGTGACGAGCGAGCACCGCGAGAGCGTGAAGACCCGCTCCCTCATGCTTCAGGTGGCAGCGCTCGACACGATCGTGGTCCCGAGCGAGGCGCACGCGCTGATCCTCGAGGCCAACCTCATCAAGGAATACAAGCCGCGCTACAACATCTCGCTGCGCGACGATAAATCGTATCCGTACATCAAGGTGACGGTGCAGGAGGCGTATCCGCGCGTGTGGGTCACCCGCCGGCTGCAGAACGACGGCGCGCGATACTTCGGCCCGTATACCGACGTGGGGGCGATGCGGCGGTCGCTGGACGTGGTGAAGCGGCTTTTTACCGTGCGCTCCTGCAACTTCGACATGCCGAAGCAGATGCCTGAGCGGCCCTGCCTCGACCATCACATCGGCCGCTGCAAGGCGCCCTGCGTGTTCGCGCAGACGCAGGGCGAATACGCCGCGATGATCGACGAGGTGCTCGACTTCCTCAACGGCAAGCCGGAGGAGGTGGTGCGCAAGGTGAAGGAGCGCATGGCCCTCGCCGCCGAGTCGCTCGACTTCGAGCGCGCGGGCCAGCTCCGCGATGCGCTGGCCCATCTGCAGACGATGGAGGAGCCGACCGTCGTGGACGCCGTGGAGGGTCACGACCGCGACGTCGTGGGGTACGCGCGCGATGGCGATGACGCCGTCATCGCGCTGCTGCGCATCCGCGGCGGACGCCTGCTGGCCCGCGATCATCAGTTCGTGGCGAATGTCGAGGGAGAGTCCGATGCCGCCGTCCTGGCGACGTACCTCGCCGGTCCGTATCGTCTGCTGGACGAACGCGCGCACGAGCTCGTGATCCCGTTCGACATCGCCGAGCGCGACGTGCTGGAGGAATCGCTCGAGCGGACGAGGATCCACGTGCCGCAGCGCGGGTCACGCCGCGAGCTGATCGATCTGGCGCAGCAGAACGCGCGGCACCTGCTGGAGGAAGCGCGCCTGACGAGCGAGGAACAGCCCACGGAGGAGCGCGCCGGCGAGCCGACGTACGAGTTGCAACGGCAGCTCGGGTTGGCCAGGGTGCCGCGGTCGTTCGTGGTCTTCGATATCTCGCACGCGCAGGGCACCGACACCGTCGCGTCCTGCATCTGGTTCCAGAACGGGCGGCCCAACCGTGCCGAGTATCGCAAGTTCAAGGTGAAGACCGTCGAGGGAATCGACGACTTCGCGTCGATGCGCGAAGTCGTGGGCCGCTACTTCGCACGACGCCTGGAAGACGAGAAGACGCTTCCCGATCTGGTCGTCATCGATGGCGGAAAGGGACAGCTCAATGCCGCTGCCGATGCCACGCGCGCCGTGGGGCTGGAGCACCTGCCGATGATCAGCCTCGCGAAGCGCGAGGAAGAAGTGTTTCTGCTCGGACGCAGCGACCCCGTGCGCATGTCGCGTCGCAATCCCGCGCTCCGCATGCTGCAGGAAGCGCGGGACGAGGCGCACCGCTTCGCCATCACCTTCCAGCGGAAGCGGCGCTCGGTGCGCACCCTCACATCCGAGCTCCTGCGCATTCCGGGTGTCGGGGACAGCAAGCGCCGGTCGCTCCTCTCGCACTTCGGCAGTCTCGACGCCGTGCGCGCCGCCACGCCCGAGCAGATCGGCGCGGTGCCGGGCTTCTCGGCGAAGAGCGGCGCGCGCATCCTCGCGTCGCTCCGCGCCACCGACGCCCTGGCGCCCGGCACACCCACATTCGACGCTCCTCCCACCTCCGACGAACCCATCACGTGAGCCTCTGGCATCTCGACTGCTCCGCCTGCGATCACACGCAGCCGGGCGACACTCTCGCTTCCGTCTGTCCCACGTGCGGCCAACCGCTACTCGTCCGCTACGATTCCGCCTGGCCCTCGCGCGACGCGATCCTGCCGCGGTGGGACATGTGGCGCTATGCCAGCGTGCTTCCCCTCCTCGACGGCGAGACGCCCGTGTCGCTGGGGGAGGGCGCCACGCCGATGCGCGAGGTGCCGGGCCTCGCGCGCGAGGTCGGCGTCGCGCGTCTGTGGATCAAGGACGAGGGACTCAACCCCACGGCGTCATTCAAGGCACGCGGGATGAGCGCCGCCGTGACTCGGGCCGCGGCATTGGGCGTGCCCGGCGTCGTCGTCCCCACGGCCGGCAATGCCGGAGCGGCCCTTGCCGCGTACGCCGCCGCCGCCGGCATCCCGGTGCGCGTGTACGCACCGGCCTCCACGCCCTCGCCCATCCTCGCCACCATCCGCGCGCTCGGCGCGGACCTGCATCTCGTCGACGGACACATCGGCGATGCGGGCAAACAGTCGCGCGCCTTTGCCGCCGAGCACGGGTACTTCGACATGTCCACCCTGCGCGAGCCCTACCGCATCGAGGGCAAGAAGACGATGGGCATCGAGCTGGCCGAGCAGCTGGGCTGGTCGCTTCCCACGCACATCATCTACCCAACGGGTGGGGGAACGGGATTGATCGGCATGTGGAAGGTGTTCGCCGAGATGAAGGCGGGCGGCTGGCTCCAGGCGGATGCGAGGTTGCCCAGAATGGTCGTCGCGCAGGCGGAGGGATGCGCCCCCATGGTGCGGGCGTTCGCGGCCGGGGCGGATCGCGCGGTCCCTTGGGAGAACCCGCAGACGCACGCCAGCGGATTACGCGTACCCGGCCCGCTGGGCGACCGCCTCATCCTGCGTGCGCTGTACGAAAGCGGTGGCGAGGCGGCGTCGGTGAGCGAGGAGGTGATTCGCGCCGACACGTTACGCCTGAGCCGTGCCTCCGGCGTGGACGCTGCGCCCGAGGGGGGGTGTGCGCTGGCCGTGCTGGAGAAGCTCATCACGCTCGGACGGATCGGCGCGGACGCCGAGGTGCTCATCTTCAATACCGGAAGCGGCGCATCGTATCGATTCTGACCGCCTCTGCTGCGCGAGGCCTCGGAGGTGTATGCTTCCGGGGCCGAGAAGCGACACGGCGGCCTTCATTGTGCACTGAGTCCGGGGACGTGTGACTGCCCATCAACTCGAATCCGCTCTGCTCGTCGCCAGGATCGATGGCGTCGGGATCGCATTCCCCGTCGCCGCCGTGGATACGATCGTTCGGGCGGTAGCACTGAGCGCGCTGCCTGGCGCGCCGCCCGTGGTGGAAGGGGCGGTGAATGTGCGCGGCGTGGTGCTCCCGGTGCTGGACCTGCGAGCGCGCCTCGGCTTCCCCGCGAAGGCCGTGGCGCCGTCCGATTTTCTCGTGCTGCTGCAGCTCCAGTCCCGGCGCGTTGCCGTGCGGGTGGATGCCCTGGAGGAGCTCGAGCACATGGACGACGAGGCGATCACGCGTGGGGCGACGCTCTCGCCGGCGCTCCGCCATCTTCGCGGCGTGGCCGCGCGTCCCGACGGCGCCATCGTGATCTATGATCCGTCGGCATTTCTCTCGCAGGCCGAAGACGAGGCGATTGGCGACGCCCTGGCGATGACGCGATGAGCGCCGCGAGCGAGCCGCTCGTGCAGCATGCCGGCTCACCCCCGAGATCGGGATGGTCGCATCCAGGCTTCGCCCGCGTGGCCGACGTGGTCTACCTCGTGGCCGGCAATGTGTTTCCTCCCAATCGCCAACCGACTGCCGAGTCGGGGATGCGCCGCGTGATGTCGGCGTACGCCCTGCGCGAGCCTGACGCGCTGCTCACGGCGGTGTCGCAGGCCGGCGACGTGCGCGACGCCCTGTTGGCCGAGCTCACGGTGGGAGAGACATATTTCTTTCGCGAATTCGCGGCGCTGGACATACTCGAGCGCGAGGTGTTGCCCGCGGCCCGCCGCCGCGCGAGCACCGCTGCCCGTCCCCTGCGCATCTGGAGCGCGGGCTGCGCATCGGGAGCGGAGCCGTTCTCGCTGGCGATCCGGCTGCGCGAGCTCGGCTTCACGTCGCCCGTGTCACTGCTGGGGACAGACGTCGCGCGCCCGCGACTGGACGCGGCCAGGCGCGGCCGCTTCACCAAGTGGTCGCTGCGGGGCGTGTCAGCGGAGCGCATCGCTCGCTGGTTCGACGCGCGCGGTCCGCACTTCCAGCTCCACCCGGAGATCACCGCCTCCGTCGCATTCCAGCAGCTCAATCTCATCGGGGGGGAGTACCCCACTTCGGAGGGCGGCGAGGGACAGGATCTCGTGCTGTGCCGCAATGTGCTGATCTACTTCGACATGCCGTCGGTACGGGACATCGCGACGCGGCTGCTCGCATCGCTGCAGCCGGACGGATGGCTGTTGCTCGGCGCGTCCGATCCGCCGCTGATGGACCTGGTTCCCTGTCGCCTGGTGATGACGCCACACGGCGCTGCCTATCGCCGCGCCGATGCGCCGGCCGACGCGGAGTTGCCCGAGGCATCAGTGACCCGCGCTATCCGCTGGCCCCTGGAGGCGGTGCCGCTGCCCGCGCTGCCGGACATGCCCGCCGTGGCGTCCGCCGCGGTATCGGTAGCCCGGTCAGACACGCCGCCCAGTGTCGCGGCGCTGCCGCCCGCGCACCGTTCCGAGGTGGGCGGAAGCGCTGCCGCCGCATACTCGCGCGCCGACTATGCGACGGCCGGCGCGATGGCTCGCGACGCGCTGGCGAGTAGCCCGGGCGACGTGGTCAACTGGGTGGTGGCGATCAGGTCGTTCGCCAATCTGGGGCGGCTGGCCGAGGCCGGCGAGGTCAGCGCTCGCGCGCTGGAGGCGCACCGCATGGACGCCGAGCTGCACTACCTGCATGCGATGCTGCTGCTCGAGGCCGGTCATGCGTCGCCCGCGGCCCAGGCTGCGCGGCGGGCGCTCTACCTCGACGGCGGCTTCGCGATGGGGCACATGCTGCTCGGTGACGCGCTCACGCGGCTGGGCGACGTGGCGGGCGCGTGTCGCGCATTCGGGAACGCGTGGCGACTCGTCCGCTCGGTGCCTCGCGACGCGGTATTGCTGGCGAGCGACGGGGTATCCGCTCCCAGGGTGCTGCAGATCGTGAACCAGCGCCTGCACTCGCTCGCGTGCAGCGCATGAGCGGCGGCTCGACCGCGGAGGGGATCGACGCGCTGTTGGAGCGCCTGCACGCGCTGACGCGCACCGGCCAGACGGAGACGCTCGCGGCGTCGTCACCGTCAGCGATTCTCCAGGCGCGAGCGCGCCTGCTCGCGTCTCCCCTGGTGCTGGAGCGCGAGCAGCAGCCGGCGGTCGAGATCGAGGTGCTCGTCGTGCAGGTCGGCGCCGAGCGCATGGGCGTGCCGCTGGAGCGCATCGCCGCCGTGGCGCGCGCCAACGGCGTCACACCGTTGCCACGGACCACGCTGCCGGTGTATGGCGTCACGGCGTGGCGCGGTCGCCCGCTCACCGTGCTCATTCTGGGCACCGAGCCGCCGGCGATGAGTGAGGACACACGTATCGTGGTGCTGGGCGACGGTCGGCGCGCCGTGCTCGCGGTGCTGGTGGAAGCCGTCCACGATGTGGAGTGCGTCGCGCTCGATGCCCTGGGCCGCGCTGGAACCGGCGGGCGCGCGACCCCTGTGCTCGGGGTGACCCCCGACGCGATGTCGATCGTGGACGCGTCGGCACTGCTCGGCGGGGTGCCCGATGCGACGTGAATACCACCCTGATTGGGAGAGGACCGCATGAAGTGGACAATCGCCAGGCGCATCTACGCCGCGCTCGCCATCGAGCTGGCCCTGCTCGCGATCGTCGCGGTCGTGGGTGTGTACTATCTCCACGGCACCTCCGCGACGTACGAGCGCGCCATGACAGCGCGTCGCACGACGGTGGCGCCAGCCATTCGCGTGGAGTCCGAGATCCGCGCGGCCAACGTGGAACAGCTTCGCCTGCTCATCGACGGCGAGCAGCGCTACGAACGGTCACGCGACAGCATTGTCGCGCTGGCTCGAGGCATGGTGCGAACGCTCAGTGACACGGTCACCTCCGACGCCGAGCGGCAGCGATGGAACGACGTCGGGGTCCGGATCGGCCGGTGGAGCGATGCGATGGTGGCGTCGTCGGCAGTGCGTGAGTCGAACCGGACGCAGGCGCTCCTCGTACGCAGCACGACGATCGAACCGATGCGCGTCAGTCTCGACTCGCTCATCCGCGTGAACGTGGTCGAGGCGCAGCGCGTCTCCGACGAACTGGCGAAGGAAGGCTCTGATCGGGCGAGCCGCGCGAAGTTGATCCTCGCGCTGGGCGCGGTGGTCGCCTTCTTCGCCGGACTGGTCGCCGCCGCGGCGCTCAGTCGGTCCATCAACCGCCCGCTTCAAGAGACCGCCAACGTGATCGCGTCGAGCGGGGCAGAGATCCTCGCCGCCACCACCGAGCAGGCGGCGGGCACCAACGAATCAATGGCCGCCGTGACGGAGACGGTGGCCACCGTGGACGAGGTCGCGCAGACAGCGGCGCAGTCGGCGCAACGTGTTCGCACGCTCGCGGATGCAGCGCAGCGCGCTGCGGAGTCGGGTCGTGCCGGCCGGCAGGCGGTGGAGGATTCGGTGGGCGCGATGCAGTTGGTGCAGACGCAGGTGGAGGCGATGGCGCGCAGCATCGTGGCGCTTGCCGAGCAGGCGCAGGCCATCGGCGAGATCACGACGGCGGTGAGCGATATCGCGGAACAAACCAAGCTCCTGGCTCTCAACGCCGCCGTGGAGAGCACGCGCGCTGGTGAGCATGGCCGCGGCTTCGCGCTGGTCGCGGCCGAGATCAAGACGCTCGCCGGTGAGGCGAAGGAATCCACCGGTCAGGTGCGCAAGCTGCTCACCGAGATTCAGCGCGCGACCAGCGCCGCGGTCATGGCCACGGAACAGGGCACCAAGCAGACGAGCGCCGCGGTGCGGCAGGTGAAGCAGGCGGGTGAGATCATCGCGCAGCTTGCCGTCGTCGTTGACGAGTCGGCGCAGGCCGCGGCGCAGATCGGCGCCTCGGCCGGCCAGCAGGCCCTCGGCATGGATCAGATCCGCCAGGCGATCGGCAACATTCACGAGGCCACGCAGCAGAGCCTGACGGCGACGCGGCAGTCGGAAGCGGCCGCGCAGAACCTCAACGAGATGGGCTTGCGGTTGGTGGATCTCGTTGGGGTCCGGACAAAGGCGTGACCCATGTCGGCTGACCCGCTCGCGGCGCGACTGCTCGGGATCTTCATCGAAGAGCTCGAGGAGCAGCTCCACCAACTGAACGACGACCTGGTGGCCCTCGAGCACGATCCGGCCGACCGCGATCGGTTGCGGTCGGTGTTCCGTGTGGTGCATACCCTCAAGGGAGCGTCGCGCGCCGCGGGAGTCCCACTCATCGAGCAGCTCTGTCATGCCCTGGAGAACGACCTGGCGCGCGCGAGAGATCTGGAGCTGCCACTCGCCGCGCATCAGCGCTCGCTGTTGCTGGAATCATCCGATGCGCTGGGCGACGCACGCGAGCGGCTCGCCGCAGGTGAGCCGCTCGTCGGCACTGCGGTGGCCAGCGTGCTGCACCGGGCACGGGGAGGGGCTGGTGCGCCGCCTGCCGTATCCGGCACGCTCAGCGCCGCTGCCGTGCACGCCGCACCGGCCACACGCGCGCCCTCGGTGACGCCTCCGCCGCGCGTGATGCTACCGGCGCCGTCCGACGCCGACGCGGCGGGCGAAGCGTCGGTGGCTGCCGCCGTCCGCATGCCGGAGGTGCCACGGCCGGATCAGTTGCGCATCTCGCTCAGTCAGGTGGATTCCATTGCCGCGGCGGCGGGGGAGATCGCCGTGCTCTCGGCATCGCTCAGCGATCGCACGCTGGAGCTCGGCGTGCTGCGCGCCCGCGCGCGGGTGCAGCTCGCCGGCGGGCCAGTGACCGACGGTCTGCCTCGCCTGGATCAGGACGTCACGAGAATGATCCGGGTTGCGGCCGAAGACGCACGCATGCTCTCGTCCATCTCCGGCCGTCTCGACAACGCCATCCGGAATCTTCGCCAGCGTCCGCTGCGCGATCTCACGGACACGCTGCAGCGCGTCGCGCGCGACGTGGCGCGGGATGTGGAGAAGACGGTCCGCGTGACGGTCGCCGGCGCCGAGCTCGAGGCCGACCGCCTCGTGATCGAGGCGCTGCGCGAGCCGCTGCTGCACCTCGTCCGGAACGCGGTGGACCATGGGATCGAGTCGCCTGCCGCGCGCCTGGCCGCCGGCAAGGCAGCGGACGGCGAGATCGCCCTCCATGCCAGTCTTCGCGGAGACCGGCTGCGTCTCGTGCTCACCGACGACGGTGCAGGCATCGACGCCGCGGCGGTGCGGGCGAAGCTCGCACGCCGCGGCGCCGTCGTGCCCGACGGTGACGAGGCGCTGCTCCAGCGCGTGTTCGATGACGGCTTTTCGACGCGTGACACGGCGACCACGCTCTCCGGCCGAGGAGTCGGGCTCGCCATCGTCCGCGCCGCGGCCGAGCGGCTGGGCGGCACGGCCGAGGTGCACTCCCGTCCGGGCCTGGGCTCCACCTTCGTGATCGAGGTGCCACTGAGCATCGCCACACTGCGCGCCCTGCTCGTGGCGGTGGGCGGCGCGACCCTTGCTTTTCCCAGTGCGTTCGTGACTCGCGTGGATCGCGTGGCCACGGAGCACATCGGGCGAGTGAATGGCAGCGCCGTCCTGATCACCGGCGGCCCGCCCATTCCGCTCGTGCCCCTTGCCTCGCTGCTCGGCGCGCCGTTCGTCGCGTCCACCGGCGTGGCCGTGCACAACGTGGTCTCGCTCGAAGCCGGTGGGCGCAGGCTCGCCGTGAGCGTGGACGAGCTCCTCGACGAGCGCGAGCTGATACTGCGCCCGCTCGAGCACGTGGGCCGGGACACGGCGACCGTCACGGTGGGAACCGCGTTGCTAGGCACCGGCGCCGTGGTGATCGTGCTGGGCGTTCCCGCGCTGCTGTTGGAGGAGGGGCGCCGCGAGCCTGTACACGTCGCCTCCCGACTGCCCGACTCCCCGGGCGCTCCGATCGTGCGCCGCCGCGTGCTGGTGGTCGACGATTCGATCACCTCGCGAACGCTGGAGCAGAGCGTGCTCGCCGGCGCCGGCTACGATGTGACGACCGCCGTGGATGGTGCCGAAGCGTGGCGCATGCTGGAGCGGTCCAATTTCGAGCTGGTCGTGAGTGACGTGGAGATGCCTCAGCTCGATGGCATCGGGCTGTGCGAGCGCATTCGCGCCAATCCGCGCACCGCGACGCTGCCCGTGATCCTCGTGACCTCGCTCGACGAGCCGGCGCACCGGGCGCGCGGACTCGAGGCGGGTGCCGACGCGTACATCGCCAAGTCGAGCTTCGACCAGGATACGCTCGTGGAGACCGTTCGCACGCTGATCGGCCGCGGCGACGGAGCCGTGCGATGATCCGCGTTCTCATCGCCGATGATTCCAGCACCGCGCGGGCGCTGCTCGTGGCCATGCTGGACGGCGACGCCGGGATCACCGTGGTGGGCGAGGCGCGTACCGGCACCGAGGCCGTCGAGATGGCGGAGCGGCTGGACCCCGATCTGGTCACCATGGACATCCACATGCCTGACCTCGACGGCCTGCAGGCCACCGAGCAGATCATGACGCGCTCGCCGCGACCCATCATCATTGTCTCGTCGACCGTGAAGGTGGGCGACGTGGAGCTGTCGCTCGAGGCGACGCGCGCCGGCGCGCTCCTGGTGCTGCCCAAGCCGCCAGGACCCGCCAGCCCGTCCTTTGCGAGCGAGCGGCGCCATCTGGTGAGCATGGTGAAAGCATTGGCCGGCGTGAAAGTCGTGCGCCGGCATGGCGGCACGAGTCCGCGCGCGAACGCGGCGCCGGCGGCGCCCGCGGCCCTCACGCCGCCCGCCCACGCCGACGGCCGGCGTGGACGCGCCGCGCTCCGCGTGGTCGCCATCGCGGCGTCCACCGGAGGCCCCGCCGCGCTCAGCGCGATCCTCTCCGCGTTGCCGCGCGACTTTCCCGTCCCGATCCTCGTGGTGCAGCACATCGCGCGGGGGTTCACCAGCGGGCTCGCGCACTGGCTGTCCGGCACCACGCCCCTCACCGTGAAGCTCGCGCTGCATGGCGAGGTTCCACTGGCCGGCACAGTATACATCGCGCCGGACGACGCACATCTTGGCGTGCGCCCATCGCCCGATGGCGTGATACGCCTCTGTCTGGACAAGGGCGAGGCCGTCGGAGCGTTCCGCCCGTCGGCTACCTATCTGTTCCGATCCGCCGCCAGTCTCGGAGACGCCGCGCTTGGCGTGATTCTCACGGGCATGGGCGATGACGGCGTCGCCGGCCTGCGCGACCTGCACGCGGCAGGGGGCAGAGTCCTGGCGCAGGACGAAGCGTCGTCGGTCATCTACGGCATGCCCAAAGAGGCGGTGCGCGCCGGCGTGGTGCATGCCGTCGCGAGCCTCGGCGACATGGCCGCCCGCATCCGGGAGCTCGCGGGATGACGGACGACACGGTCGCCGCCGCCACGTCCGCAGGCCCACGCGTGTTGATCGTGGAAGACAGCGCGACACAGGCCGCGGCGCTCGACGTGCTGCTGGAGCGCGAAGGCTTCGTGACACGCGTCGCTCGGCGTGCGGAGCAGGCGCTCGAGATGCTCGCCGCGGAGCCCGTGGACCTCATCCTCAGCGATGTCATGATGCCCGGCATGGACGGCTACGAACTGTGCCGCCGCATCAAGGCGACGCTGGCCTGGGAGGAGATTCCCGTCGTCCTGCTCACCAGCCTCAGCGATCCGTTGGCCATCGTGCGCGGGCTCGCCAGCGGCGCCGACCACTATGTCACCAAGCCGTACCAGCCCGAGTGGCTGCTCGCCCGCCTTCGCACCGTGCTGCAGCGCGCGGGCGAACCGCGCATCCTGCGCCCCGCGCCAATCTCGCTGGAGCTGCTGGGCACCACCTTCACCATCAAGGCGACGAAGGAACAGATTCTCGAGCTCCTCGTCTCGAGCTACTCCGACCTCCTGCGCACGAGCGAAGAGGTGCGTGATGCCGAGCGGCGCGCGCGATTCCTCGCCGACGCCGGCGAGCTGCTCTCCTCGTTTCTCGACGCCCAGCAGGTGCTTCGCGAGCTGGCGCAGCTCGCCGTGCCCCGCATCGCCGACGTGTGCGCGGTGGATCTCCTGGATGCGGAGGGCGTGCCGCATCGGGTCAAGGTCGTCCACGCGCTGCACGGCATCGCCGAGGAGGCGGACGAGTCGCGCGCCGCCGCCGCTGCCGTGCTCCCCTCCGACGCGCTCCAGCGCGCCGTGCACGAGCGCGCCATCCAGACGCTTGCCCAGGCCACCGCCGCCGATCTGTCCGGCGTGGTTCGCGACGCGGTCGTCGTGGATCGTCTGCTCGCTCAGGGCCCGTACACGCTGCTCGTCGTACCGCTCATCGCCCGGGACCGTGTGCTGGGGGTGATGCAGTTTCTCGTCTCCGCGGCGGCCACCGCGCTGGAGGGCACCGACCGCATCTTCTTCATGGCGGATCTCGCGCGCCGCGCGGCGCTGGCGGTGGACAACGCGCTGCTCTACGGCGAGGCCCAGCGCGCCACGCGCGCGCGCGACGACGTGCTGGCCATCGTGTCGCACGATCTGCGGAATCCGTTGAATACGATCCACATGAGCTCGGCCTTCATGCTCGACATGCTTCGCACGCCCGGCGCCGACGTGCCGGTCGTGCCGCAGCTGCAGCTCATCCAGCGGGCGACCAAGCGCGCCAACGCGCTCATCCAGGATCTGCTCGACGTGTCACGCATCGATGCGGGCACGCTCGCGGTCGCCGCGGCGCCCACGAGCGCCGAGCAGCTGCTCCGCGACGCGGCGCTCGACCTCGAGCCGTTGCTGGCGTCCAAGAAGCTCGTACTCGAGCACCACTGGACCGGCCACGATGCCGACGTGGCCGCGGACCGCAACCGGATCGGCCAGGTGTTCTCCAACCTCGTGGGCAACGCCGTCAAGTTCACCCCGCTGGGCGGTACGATTCGCGTGCTCGGCACCGCGCGTGACGGCGAGGTGGAGTACGAGGTGGCCGACACTGGCGCGGGTATCGCGCCCGAGCACCTTCCCCATCTGTTCGACAGGTTCTGGCAGGCAAGTCAGACGTCCCGCACGGGCGCCGGTCTCGGCCTGTTCATCGTCAAGGGCATCGTCGACGCGCACCAGGGCACGATCCTCGTCACCAGCGCAGAGGGGGGCGGCACGCGGTTCCGTTTCACCATACCGCGCGTTCACGCACGCGGGTAAGGGCCGGCGGCGGCAGCGAGGACCCGGTGCAGGTTATGTTTCCGGGCATGCGAACCGCGATCTTCGATCCCTTCAGCGGCGTGGCGGGCGACATGACGCTCGGGGCGCTCATCGGCCTCGGGCTGGATCCCGAGTGGCTGCGTGCGCTCCCGACGTCGCTCGGACTGGACGATGTCACCGTTGAGATTCGCGAGGTGCTGCGCGGAGAGCTCGTATGCTGGAAGGTGGACTTCGGCATCCCGCCGCAGCCGCATGGACGACACATCAGCGAGATCCGCGCGCTGGTGGCCGCGTCCGGCGCGCCGGACGACGTCCGCAGGCGGGCCGATGCCGCGTTCTGGGCGATCGCCCAGGCCGAGGGCGAGATCCACGGCATGCCGCCCGAGCAGGTGCACCTGCACGAGGTCGGCGCGGTGGATGCCATCCTCGACATCGTGGGCTCGATCTGGGGGCTGGCGCTGCTGGGCGTGCAGGACGTTCGGTGCGGCGTGCTGCGGACCGGTGACGGCACCGTCCGCGCCGCGCATGGACTGCTGCCGGTTCCCGCCCCGGCCACGCTGGCGCTGCTCCAGGGCCATCGCATCAGCCCTGGCCCCGAGGGGGCAGGGGAGCTCGTCACGCCCACTGGCGCGGCCCTCGTGCGCGTGCTCTCCACCGGCGCGCCCCCAGCCGAGTATGTGCCCGTGGCCAGCGGGTATGGCGCCGGTACCCGCGACTTCCCGGGCCGCGCCAACGCCTTGCGCATCATCCTCGCCGAGGTGGACGAGCCGCCGCCGCACCTCCGATCAGCCCTGCGCGAGCGTCTCGCGGTGCTGGCGAGCGACGTGGACGACATGTCGCCCGAATACCTCGCGGCCTTCGCCGATCGGGCACGCGAGGAGGGAGCGCTGGACGTCGTCCTGCTCGCGACCATGATGAAGAAGGGCCGGGCGGGCGTGCGCGTGGAGATCCTCGTCGACGAGACGGATGCAGAGCGTTTCGAGATCCTCCTGCTGTCGGAGACCAGCGCGATCGGGGTGCGACGCACCGCCGTGAGCCGGCGAGCCCTGCCGCGTCGCGAGGAATCGGTAGAGGTGGCCGGCCAGCCGATCCGACTCAAGGTGGTCACGCTGCCCGATGGCTCCGTGCGTCGAAAGCCCGAGTTCGACGATGTGCTCCGCGCCGCTCTGGCGAGCGGACGCCGATCCGCTGATATTTACCAGCTTGCCCTGTCCGTGTCGGAACGACCCTGACCGACGCGTGTAACCCACAGTGCACCCCCGTGCACCGAGTCGTACCCGATCGCTCTTTCCAGGAGACTCTCTGATGGCCGTGTTCGGTAAATCCCTCCTCTCGGCGAGCTTCGTCCTCGTCGCCTCGTCGACGCTTGGCGCCCAGGCGGCCAAGTGTGACATCACGGATGCGCTCAAGGGCAATGCCGCGCGCGCTTCGCTGAGCGTTGATCTCGCGCGCCAGGCGGGACCCGGACCGGCTGCCGCCGGTCACCTCAAGACTGCCGTCAAGCTGCTCGAGACGCCCGACAAGCCGGACGATGCGGTGTCGCGCGCCTACGTGCTCGGCAGCGCCGTATCGCTCACCCTCAACCAGCCGGGCATCGGCTTCGCCGCCAAGCGGGGCGACGTCGGCTTCGCGAGCAACGCCGCCGGCACGCTCGACCTGGTGGGGACGCTCGACTCGCTGTTCACCGTCGTGGAGACGGCCAAGCCGGCCTGCGCCGAATTGACCTCCTACTGGCGCGGTGGGCAGAAGTTCTACCTCGACGCGGTCAATGGTGCCATCAACGCACTCAACGCCGACAAGATCGATTCGGCCGAGACGTACGCACTGCTCGCCAACCGGATCTACAAGCCATCGCCCTACGGACCGATGATCCTGGGCAACGTGGCGTCCAAGCGCGGCAACACCGCCAAGGCCGTCGAGTACTGGAGCCTCGCCGCGGAGTCCGCTGGAAAGGACACCAGCTACCGCGACGTCCAGCGGCAGATGCTCGCCAATGTGGGTAGCCTGCATCTCGCCGCGGCCAATGCGGCGTCGGGTGCGGAGCGCGTGGCCGCGGCCCGTCGTGCCGCGGCCTCGTACGGCACACTGATCGAGGTTCCCGGCACCAAGGGACCGTATCTGTCCGGCGGTCGGCAGAATCTGCAGTCGGCACTCATGCTCGCCGGTGATACGGCCGCGTTCCTCAAGGGGCTCGAGCCGCTCGTCGCCAATCCGTCCGCCTACGAGTTTCAGGATCTGCTCAACTCGGCGGTGAGCGCGGCGCGTGCAAACAGATCGGCGCAGGCGGCGCCGCTGTTCGAGGCCGCCCTCGCGCAGAACCCGACGAACCGTGATGCCCTGTTCAATCTCGCCGTGACGTACCTGGCGCTGGAGCAGAACGAGAAGGTCACGCCAATCGTCAGCCGGCTCATCGCCGTGGATCCCGCCAACCCGGAGAATTACAACCTGTCGGCGCGCGCGTATCTCACGATGGCCAAGGCCGCGGAGAAGGCCAAGAAGACCGCAATGGCGCGCACGTTCAACGACTCCACGCTCGCCTGGTACACCATCGGCAACAAGCTCCCGTCGGAAGTCACCGTCACCGAGTTCACGCCCGGCGAGAAGCTCACCATCGCCGGCACGGTGCTCGATCGTCGCGATCTGGCGGAGAAGAGCACTCCCGCCGCGACGCCCGCGAAGGGCGCCAAAGGGAAGGCCGCGCCGAAGGCCAGCAGGAACTTTCCGGCGCAGGCGTTGACCCTCAAGTTCGACGCCCTCGACAAGTCCGGCGCGGTCATCGGGTCCCAGACTGTCACGACTGAGCCACTCACCCCCGGCAAGACGGCGCGCTTCACCGTGACGATCGCGGCGCCAAACGCGGCGGGATACAAGTACACGATCGGTAGCTGAAGGGCTGCTGATTCCAGACGGCAGCGCCCGCCGTCAGGCGGGCGCTACCGTCTGTTTGCTGCGTCCGCCAGTGCTGAGAATGCTCGCAACAAGTTGCCGCAGTCTGGCATCGTATGAATGTGACGATTCCGGCTCTGCTGGGAGTCAAGTGAGTTGACAGCATCGAACCGCCCGGTAAGATGCCTGATTGGCCGGTGCCACGATCCCTCGCCAGCGGCGAGCCAGACCGATGGGACGCGGCCTCTGTCCGTCAGACACTAATCTTTTGGAGGAGGGTCCGTGGGTCTCATCCGTCAGGGAGCCGTCGCTGTCGCGCTATTGGCGTTGACAGCAGGCGAGCTGCTCGCGCAGCGCCGTATTACGGGTAGGGTGGTAGAGGAGGGTACGAATCAGCCGATCGCGAATGTCGCGGTCAATGTCTCCGGCTCGGCCGTCGGGGCGTACACGACCGATCAGGGCACGTTCGCCCTCACGGTTCCCAGCGGCGCGGTGTCGCTGCGGGTGCGACGGATCGGCTATCAGCTGCGCACCGCGCTCGTGGGGCCGACCCAGGCGACCGTCGAGGTCGCGCTCCGGCGCGACGTGTTGCAGCTCGAAGGCGTCACGGTCACCAGTCAGTCGTCCGTGATCGAGCGCAAGAATGCCGCGACCGCCGTGTCGCAGGTCAACTCGGAGCAGATCACGCGCGTGCCGGCGGCCCAGCTCGACCAGGCGCTGCAGGGCAAGATCGTCGGTGCCAACATCAACCTGAACTCCGGACTCCCGGGCGGCGGCGCGCAGATCCAGATCCGCGGCAATACGTCGCTGTTCGGCAGCGGTCAGCCGCTGTTCGTGATCGACGGCGTGCTCATGTCCAACGCTTCGATCTCCACGGGCCGCAACGCCATCACGCAGGCGTCGCCTGGCCTCGCGGGGATCACCTCCACGCAGGACGCGCCGGTCAACCGGCTCGCCGATCTCAATCCGAACGACGTGGAGAGCGTCGAGGTGCTGAAGGGCGCCGCGGCGTCGGCGCTGTACGGCTCCCGGGCCACCAACGGCGTTGTGCTCATCACCACCAAGAAGGGACGTGCCGGCGCGCCGCGCTTCAACATCTCGCAGCGGGTGGGCTTCTCCAGCCTCCTGCGCCAGACCGGGTCGCGTCGGTTCACCGACACCACGACCGCGTACGAAGTGGCGGACGGGCAGAACCCGGACGCGGTGGCGCTCGTGCGCGCGGCCGTGAAGGCCAATGGCGGCCAGGTGCCGTTCTTCGATTACCAGAAAGAGCTCTTCTCGCGCCGCGACATCGCCCACGAGACGTCGCTTTCGGTGGACGGCGGCAGCGACAACACCCGTTACCGCGCGTCGGCGACCAATTCCGACACGCCGGGCATCGCCGACAACACGGGCGCCAAGCGCCAGACACTGCGCATCAACCTGGATCAGAACGTCTCGTCGCGGCTCACGGCCAACGTCGGCCTGGGCGCCTCGCGCTTCTCGGCCGATCGCGGCATCGACGGCAACGACAACACCTATACGAGCCCCCTCTACGCCTTCGGTTACACGCCGGCGGTGCTCGACCTGCGAAAGCGGGCCGACGGCACCTATCCGGAGAATCCGTTCCCGGGCGGTGGCGGCGCCAATGGCTCCAATCCGTTCCAGACGTTCGCGTTCCTGCGCAACAACGAGACGACCGAGCGCACGCAGGGGAATGGCCGCCTCGACTTCCAGGCGATCGCCACGGATGCCCACCAACTCCGGCTGTCGGCCGTCGGCGGTCTCGACCGCTTCGACACGAACGGCGAGCTCGTGAGCCCCGGCTTCCTGCAGTACGAGGCGAACGACGGCCTGCTCGGCACCGCCGTGCAGTCGGCGGCGCTCAGCCGGCAGTTCAACGCCTCGGTGAGCGGGCAGTACACCTTCAGCCCGGCAACGCTTCCATTCTCGCTGACCTCGGTCGCTGGCGCCACGCGCGAGAACCAGGAGCTCAACGTCTTCCGCATCCAGTCGCGCGGCCTCGTGCCGGGCCTGGGTAACATCGGCACGGGCGTAACGACGACGGGCCAGACCCGCGAGCAATTCAAGGACCAGGCGATCTACTTCCAGCAGGACATGCTGGCGTTCGACGAGAAGCTCTTCCTGTCGGCCGGTGTCCGGGCAGACCGCTCGAGCGCCAACGGCGACACGGAGAAGTACTACACCTTCCCCAAGTTCCAGGCCTCGTACCGGTTCGTGAACGCGGTGCCGCGCGTGGACGAGTTCAAGTTCCGCGCGGCCGTCGGCGAGTCGGGCAACCGGCCGGCGTACGGCTCGCGCGACGTCGTGCTGCTCGACAACGGGCAGATCGGCGGACAGAACGGCTTCGGCGTCGCCGCTGGCCAGGGCAATCCGAAGATCGCGCCCGAGCGCATGCGTGAGATCGAGTTCGGCTTCGACACGCGGATGTTCAACAGCCGCGTGGGACTGGAGTACACGCGCTTCGACCGCAAGATCTCGGATGCGCTCCTGCCGCTCGCCGTCGCGCCGACGCTCGGTTTCAGCTCGTTCACCGGCAACGGCGTCCGCCTTCGCAACAAGGGCAACGAGTTCGCCGCGGACGTGAGCGTGATCCAGCGCACGGGTTTCAACTGGGTCACGCGCGCCACCTACTTCAACGTGGACGAGAAGATCGAGGCGCTGCCGGTGCCCTCCTTCTTCCTGCCCAGCTCGGGATTCGGCGCCTCGTTCGGCCGCACCCGCATCGGCGTGGGACTGCCGACGAACAACATCTGGGGACGCAAGATGCTCTACATCCCCGTCCGCAACGCGACCGGTGCGATCGTGCAGCGGGCAAGCGGCGGCGGCGATTCCCTGGCCCTGGCGCGGGTGGACACGTTGCTCGCCAAGGGCACGCCCGACTACCAGATGTCGTTCTTCAACAACTTCGAGGTGCGCCGCTTCACCCTCAACGTGCAGGTGGACTGGCGCAAGGGTGGGTTCCTCTCGAACGTCACGCAGGTCAACTACGACGACGCGCAGACGTCGCGCGACTTCGACGAGCCGTCGCCCTGCCGCGGCTTCGTGCGCCCGACCAACCCGACCCTCGGCACCGACGCGTCGTGCCTGCTGCCGGGTGGTGCCGTCGCCGCGGGTGGTCCCAAGGCGACGCTGGGCGAGTACCGCCGCGAGCTCCTCGGCACCGGCATCGCCAGCGCCTACGTGCAGGATGGCTCGTTCGTGAAGCTTCGTGAAGTCACGCTCGGCTACTCGGTGCCGCCGCAGTTCACGCGCCGCATGCTCGGCACACGTGCCAACGACATGCGCCTCAGCCTCAGCGGTCGCAACCTGCTGACGAGCACCGACTACTGGGGCGCCGATCCGGAAGTCAGCAACTTCGGCAATCAGTCCGTCCGCGGCTTCGTCGATCTCGCACCATTCCCGCCGAGCCGCACCTTCTTCTTCAACATCGATGTGGGGTTCTAAGGCGATGACCGCCAATCCGAACCGTTTTGCCGGCCTGCACAGGGCCCTGAAGTATTCCGCTCTCGTCCTTCCGCTCGCGCTCTTCGCGGGCTGCAAGGCGGACGAAGTCGTCAATGCCAACCAGCCCAGCCAGCTCTCCATCGACGCCGATGCGCGGTCGGGAGCCCAGCTGCGCGTGTCCGGCGCTCTCGCACTTCAGCGCTCCCTCATGTCCGGCTTCATCTCGGACGTGGGCATCCTCGGGCGCGAGAGCCTCAACTACACGGGCACTGAAGCGCGCAACACCACGGACTACCTGCGGAGCACGGCGCTCACCAACGCCTCGTTCGTCGCTGGCGGCCAGTGGGCGACGCGCTACCGCAACATGCGCAATCTCGCCGACATCGTGGACCTGGCCGATCGCAGCACCGGCAACAATCTCACGCCGACGGAGCGCAACGCGCTCAAGGGCGTCGCGAACACGCTCTGGGCGATCGACATGTACTACGTCATCGCCACGCGCGACTCGCTCGGTGCGCCGACGGCGCTGATCACGGCCCGCGACTCGGCGGCCCCGTTCGTGCCCCGCGATTCGGTCTACCGATTCATCATCGGCAAGCTGAACGAGGCGCGCGGCCAGTTGGCCGCCGGGGGAGGGAGCTTCCCCGTGACGCTGCATTCCGGGTACAGCGGATTCAACACGCCGGCGACCTTCCTTCGGTTCAATCGTGCGTTCGCAGCGCGCGTGCTCGTGCACAAGGGCACGCTGCCCGGTGGCGGTGCGGCGGACTTCACGGCCGCGCTCGCGGCGCTCAACGAGTCGTTCCTCGATGCGAACGGGTCACTGAGTCTTGGCGTCTATCATGTGTACAGCACGGCGTCGGGCGACGCGCTCAATGGCGTGAGTCCGCAGGTGTCGAACGATCAGCTCGCGCATCCGTCGCTCGAGGCGGATGTGGCGACGCGGACTCAACCCGATGGCTCGGCGGACCGTCGCTACACGGCCAAGGTGAACAAGCTGGCGACGCCTCGCACGGCGCCGCAGTCGGCCGGAATCCCCACGGCGCTGCAGTACCGGATCTACCCGACGAACGTCAGCCCCACCCCGGTCATCCGCAACGAGGAGCTCATCCTGCTGCGCGCGGAGGCCAATCTCGGACTTGGCAACCTCGCCGCCGCGCTCGCGGACATCAACGTGATCCGCACCCGGTCGGGGGGGCTCGCTGCCACCACGCTCACCGCCGGTAGTGGCCGCGACGCGGTGCTGACGGAGCTGCTGTACCAGAAGCGACTGTCGCTGCTGTTCGAGGGACACCGCTGGGTGGATGTCCGTCGGTACGGTCGGTTGAGCACCCTTCCGCTCGACCAGGCCTCGCACATCCGCCTCCAGGCGTTCCCGGTGCCCATCGCCGAATGCGACGCGCGAGCGCTCGTCATCAGGCGGATCGGGGCGTCGGCCAATGTGCCGTTCAGCGGTCTGGCGGCCCCGAGCTGCCCGGTAGTCGTCATCTGAGATTGAACGAGCGAGCCAGACGCGATCGCTCGAGCTGAACGAAGTGGGGCCGGATGCAGGACGCATCCGGGCCCGCTTTGCATCTCGCGCGTGCGGGCGACGGCGCGGCGCGAGTGTGCGTCGACCGTCAATCCGCACGCCGTTCCGCCTCAGAACTCGCAACGCCTCGGTGGCCGAAGTGCTGGATACAGCTTGATTTCCGAGCTATGATCTCCTATCTTGCATGAGATCGAAACGCGGGCTCGTCCCGCTGTACTTGTGGGGGAAGAGCCTCGTTCGGGCGCTCTTCCCCCGTCGCATCGGTGGAGGCGGAGAGGGCACATGGTTCGCGTCAGTCGAGTGATTCCGGGAAGCATCTGTGACGAGATGGGTGTCGTCGCCGGGACCGAGCTCCTGACCGTGAACGGCCGTGAGCTCGCCGATTTCCTGGATTGGGAGTTTCTCACCGCAGACGACGAGCTCCTGATCTCCGCCAGGCAGCCCGGCGGCCAGGCTGTGATCTACCAACTGGAGCGCCCCGAAGGCGAGGCCCTCGGCATCGAGCTCGAGCCGCCCACGATCCGCCGGTGCGCCAACCGCTGTGAGTTCTGCTTCATCGAGGGCCTGCCGAAGGGGCTCCGCAAGCCGCTGTACGTGCGCGACGACGATTATCGTCTCTCGTTCGCGTACGGCAATTTCGCCACGCTCTCCAACGTGAAGGAGCGTGACATCCAGCGGATCCTCGAATACCGCCTCTCACCCCTGTACGTCTCGGTGCACGCCACGCCCTGGGAGGCGCGCAAGGTGCTCCTGAACAACCCCCGGGTGCCCAACATCGTGGAGCAGCTCACGAGGCTCGCTGCCGGCGGGATCCAGTTTCACGGCCAGATGGTCATCGTGCCCGGGCTCAACGACGCCGAGGTGCTGGAGCAGTCGCTGGCCGACCTGTAT
Organism: Gemmatimonadaceae bacterium; assembly: GCA_046598315.1. Taxonomy (GTDB): domain Bacteria; phylum Gemmatimonadota; class Gemmatimonadetes; order Gemmatimonadales; family Gemmatimonadaceae; genus AG11. The sequence continues at coordinate 2,877 of JBKJIY010000121.1, read as the reverse complement.
GCGTTGGGCGACGCGGTGCTCAGCGTGGCGCTCGTCCCGGTGGGCGTGACGCAGTTCTCTCATCTGTACAATGGCCGTCCAATGGACGCGGAGAACGCGGGCCGCATCCTCGACGCCGTGCACCGGTGGGAGGCGCGAGCGCTCGCCGAGCGCGGCGACCGGTGGGTCTACGGCTCTGACGAGCTCTACCTGCTCTCGGAGCATCCGCTGCCGCCGCCCGAGCATTACGGCGACTTCTCCCAGATCGAGAATGGGGTGGGGGCAGTGACGTCGCTGCGCCAGCGGGTCGCAGCTGGTCTCGGCGAGCTGCCCAGCCTGCACGGGAAGCACATCGGCGTGGTGACCGGCGTCTCGATGGGCGCGCTCATGCCGCCATTGCTCGACGCCCTCACCGCGGCGACCGGAGCGCGGTTCTCCCTGATCGTGATGCAGAATTCGCTGTTCGGTCCTACCACCACCACGGCCGGTCTGCTTGTAGGTGCCGACATCCGGCGCGCGCTGGCCGACCGGCACGACCTCGATCTCGCGCTGATTCCGGCCGAGACGATCAACGACGATGGCCTCTTCCTCGACGAAGAACGGTTCATCACCCTTCGCGAGAGCCTGCCGATGCCAGTGTTTCCGTCGTACGATTTCATCGATGTCCTCAGTCACGAGGGCGAGCCGAGCCTCTCCGGGCGCCACGCCGCATGAGCAATCCCGTGGTCGCGCTGATCGGCCGCCCCAACGTGGGCAAGTCCGCGCTGTTCAACCGCATCATCGGGGAGGACGACGCCATCGTCTCCGAGGAGGCGGGCACCACGCGCGACCGGCATTTCGCCAGGGCGGAATGGAACGGCCGCACGTTCTGGCTCGTGGACACGGGCGGACTGTCCGATGATCCGAACCTGCCGATGGACAAGGAGATCCGGAAGCAGGTCGCGACGGCGGTGGAAGAAGCGGACATGCTGCTCTTCATCGTGGACGCCCAGGTGGGCGTCCATCCGAGCGACTCCCGCGTCGCCGAAATGCTCCGCACCACGGGGAAGCCGTGGATGCTCGTCGCCAACAAGGTGGACGATCCGAGCCGGACCGAGTACTACGATTTCTACCAACTCGGTGCCGGCGATCCGTATCCGGTCTCGGCCAACAACGGCAAGAACTCCGGCGACCTCCTCGACGAGATCGTCAACCGGCTCCCCGACAGCATCGCCGAGGACGAGGAGTCGCTGCGCGTGGCCGTCGTCGGCCGTCCGAACGTGGGCAAGTCGTCGTTCGTGAACCGGCTGCTCGGGGAGGAGCGCCTGGTGGTGAACGAGGTGGCGGGCACCACGCGCGACGCGATCGACACGCCGATGAAGTACCACGGCCGCGACATGATCTTCGTGGACACCGCAGGTCTCCGGCGCCAGACGAAGATCGACGACGGCATCGAGTTCTATTCGTCGCTGCGCACCCGCCGGGCCATCGAGCGCGCGAACATCTGCGTGCTGCTCATCGATGCCACGGAGGGCGAGTTCCACCACCAGGATCTGCGCATCGCGGAGATGGCCTGGGCCGCAGGACGGGGCCTCATCGTCGTGGTCAACAAGTGGGATCTGGTGGAGAAGGACACGAACGCGATCGTCAAGTTCGAGAAGAAGGCGCACGAGAAGGCGCCCTTTCTCAAGTGGGTGCCGTTTCTCTTCACCTCCGCGTTGACGGGTCAGCGGGTCTCCAAGATTCTCGACCTCATCTTCACGGTGGAGGAGGAGGGAAAGAAGCGCATCAGCACCTCGCAGGTGAACGAGCGACTGGCCGAGATGCTGGCACGCCGCCAGCCGTCGCAGGCGGCGGGCCGAGAGGTGAAGCTCAACTACGCCACGCAGGTGAGCGTCCTGCCGCCCACCGTGGCCGTCTTCGGCAATCATCCCGATCTCGTGGAGGAGCATTACATCCGGTTCCTGCACAACGGGTTTCGCGAATCGTGGGGCTTCATCGGCAATCCCCTCCGCGTGCTGATGCGGCGCAAGAGCGGTGGCACCGCGGCGGCGGCGGAATAGGTGCATCCAGCGCTTGCACTGTTCATCGCGTACGTCGCGGGCTCGCTCCCGTTCGCGCACCTCGCGGGGCGCGCCGCGGGGGTGGATCTGCGCAAGCAGGGGTCGGGCAACCTGGGCGCCACCAACGTGTTTCGGGTGCTCGGCTGGAAGATCGGTGTCGCCGTCTTTCTCGCCGACGCGCTGAAAGGGGCCTTGCCGGTGCTGCTCCTCCCCGCTCGTATCGACGGCACCGGGAATCCCGAATTCTGGGCGATCGCCTGCGGCGTGGCCGCCATCGCGGGGCATGTGCGACCGGTCTTTCTCCGATTCAGAAAGGGAGGCAAAGGCGTGGCGACGGCGTCGGGCGTCTTCCTGGCGCTGGCGCCCATCCCGATGCTCGTCACCTTCGCCATCTTCGTGACGGTGGTGCTGGCGACCGGCTACGTCTCGCTCGGCAGCCTGCTCTGCGCCGTGGTGCTCCCCTCGCTGCTGGCGGTCACGGAAGGCGGGGGCTCACCGATCTTTCTCGTGAGCCTCGTCGTTGCCGCATTCGTGTTCTGGACCCACCGCGCGAACATCGGGAGGCTGCGCCGCGGTGAGGAGCACCGCTTCGGCAAGCGGGGGCGCGCGTGAGGACGGCGGTGATCGGAGCGGGGGCGTGGGGTACGGCGCTCGCCGACCTGCTCGCCGGCAACGGACACGACGTCTTGCTGTGGGCGCATGAACCCGACGTCGCCGACACGATCAATGCGCGGCACGAGAATGTCCGCTTTCTCGCCGGCGCCGCGCTGACCCCCTCGCTCCGCGCCACGACCGACCTCGCTGCCGCCCTCGAGGGCGCCGCGCTCCTCTGCGTCGCCACGCCCGCCCAGCATCT
>JBKJIY010000063.1:0-11701 GCA_046598315.1 Gemmatimonadaceae bacterium | reverse complement strand
AGCGCCTGCTCGAACGCGGCCACGGACGTCACCTGCTTGCCGAACTGCTCCACGCCGTCCACCACCGTGCTGAGCACTACTGCAACGGGCTGGTGCTCAGCACGGTGGTGGACGGCGTGGAGCAGTTCGGCAAGCAGGTGACGACCGTGGCCGCGTTCGAGCAGGCGCTCGCCCACGCGGACTCCGGCCTCGCCCTCGTCACCGGCGCGTCGGCCAACGACATCCGCATCCGCAGCGCGCTCGCGGTCGTGCGGGGACGGATCCTCGTCAACCTGAACCGCCAGGCCGAGGCGTCGACGGCGGTGGCCGCCGTTTCCACCGGATTCCGGTACGTGATGCTGCACTCCCAGACGACGAACGACAATGCCATCTGGACGTACAACAACATCGCCCGCCGCTACAGCGTGAGCACGCAGGAAGGCACCAATGGCCTGAACTTCGCCACCGCCGCTGATCCGCGACTGCCGGTCTGTCTCGGCGGCGACGCCGTCTGCCGCGTCAACGGCACCACCTCCACCCGGCGCGACGACAACTCGGCATCGCTGCTGTATGTACAGCTCCTGTGGCCCGTGCGCGACAGCTCCGTGACGATCGCCGGCGGACTCGAGGCGCGCATGATCGAGGCCGAGGCTGCGCTCAAGGCCGGCAATACCGCGCTCTTCGTTCAGAAGCTGAATCAGGCCCGCACGCAGGGCGGTGTGGCCGGACTCGCGGCCAACCTCATCGATCCGGGCTCGGGCGTGGCGCGTGAGAACCTGCTCTTCCGTGAGCGGGCGTTCTGGCTGTTCGGGCGTGGGCATCGAGTGGGCGATCTGCGTCGACTCGTCCGCCAGTACGGCCGCGCGGCCAGCGCGGTGTTTCCCACCGGCGCATGGCACAAGGGTGGCCTGTACGGCAGCGATGTGAACTTCCCCGTGCCGCAGGCCGAGGAGAACAACCCCAACGTGCCGGCCGGCAAGACCTGCATCGATCGGAACGCATAGGATCGTGTTCGTCGCTCCGGTGTGTGGCCCTCGCGCCCTCGCGGTCGCGCTTGTTGTCCTGGTCGCCGGCACCGCGGCGGCCCAGCCTGCGGGTGGCGCGTCCGATATTTCGCGCCGCGTGGAGATCCGACGCACCGCGCACGGCGTGCCCCACATCCGGGCCGACGATCTCGCCGCGGCGGCGTATGCGCTGGCCTATGTCCAGCTCGAGGATCACGGCGTAAAGGTGGCCGTGGGCCTGCTCCGCGGCCGCGGCGAGATGGGGCGCTGGTTCGGCCGCGACAGCATGGAAACCGACTTCCTTGCGCATCGCGCGTACGCGCTGGCTGTACAGCACTACGCGGATCTGGAGCCGTCCACGCGCGACGTGTACGAGGGATTCGCCGCTGGAGTGAACCGCTACGTGGCCAGGCACCCGGAGAAGTTTCCCGCCGGCTTCGCGCCTCGCTTCACCGGCTATGACGTGGCGGCGCGCGACGTGAACGTCGCGGCGCTGTCACAGGCGCGACGCTTTCTCGAGCGCGTGGATCCAGCCGCGCCCCGCGCGGCCGCCAACGACCCCGGCGAGAGCGACGCGCTGCCGCTCGCCGGCCTCGATCCCATCGACGAAGGGTCCAATGCGTGGGCGTTCGCCCCAAGCCGCACCAGATCGGGGCGGGCCATCCTCGTGCGCAATCCCCATCTCGCCTGGACGGCCGGCTACTACGAGGCACACGTCACCGTGCCTGGCGTGCTCGATTTCTATGGCGACTTTCGCGTCGGCGGCCCCTTCGGGGTCGTCGGTGGATTCAACCGGGACCTCGGCTGGGCCACCACCAACAACGCCCCCGACCTCGACGAGATCTACGCGCTCGACGTGGACCCGGTCGCGCCCGATCACTACCGGTTCGACGGCGCCTCGGTGCCGCTCCAGCGCGAGCTCGTCACCGTCTCGTACCGCAACGGCGCCGGCGTCTCCACGGAGACACGCGAATTCTGGCGCACGCCGCTCGGCCCCGTGATCCACCGGGATGGCGGAAAGATCCACGTCCTGAAGGCCGCCGCCGAAGGCGAATACCGAGCCGGCGAGCAGTTCCTGCACATGATGCGCGCTCGGTCACTGGGCGAATGGAAGGAGGCCATGCGCATGCGCACGCGCGTCACGTCCAACTTCACCTACGCCGACCGCGCCGGCAACATCTTCTACGTGTGGAACGGCGACGTTCCCGCACTCCCGCACGCGAGCGGTGGCGACACCGCGGCAGTGCCCGCGGCGCGCACGCGGGATGTCTGGACGCGATACGTGCCGTTCGACTCGCTGCCGCAGCTGCTCAATCCGCGTGGCGGTTATGTGCGCAACGAGAACGACGCGCCGTACCATACCAACCTGCGGCAGATCCTCGATCGCGCGGCGTATCCCGCGAACTTTCCCGAGCCCTCGCTCCGCCTGCGCAGCCAGCTCAGCCTGCAGCTCGTCGATCCGCCGCGCCGGCTGAGCCTCGAGGAGATCGTGGCGCTCAAGCACTCGTACCGCATGCTGCTCGCCGACCGGGTGAAGGCCGATCTCGTGAGCGCACTCACCGCGGCGCCGACGGCGCCCGCGGTGCGCGAGGCCCTCGGCGTGCTCGAGCGGTGGGACAACACCGCCGCGCCGGCGAGTCGCGGCGCCGTGCTGTTCGACCTCTGGTGGCGCAAGTATACGGAAGGCACGAATGCCGACACGATGTTCGCGCATCCATGGCGCGCGGCGGAGCCGGTGACGACGCCGCGGGGGATCAGGCTGCCCGACCGCGCCGTGGAGGCGTTCGCCTGGGCGGTGAACGAGACGACGACGCGCTACGGCCGCGCCGATGTCGCCTGGGGCGACGTGCACCGCGTGCGCATCGGGCAGGTGGACGTGCCCGTTGGCGGCTGCGCTGGAGCCCTCGGCTGTTTCCGCGTGCTCAACTTCCGGACCGACGCCGACGGAAAGCGCAGCGTGACTGGAGGCGACGGCTGGGTGCTCGCCGTGGAGTTTGGTGATACGCCGCGTGGGTACTCGGTGCTCGCCTACGGCGAGAGCGCGCTCCCCGACTCCCCCTACTTCGGCGATCAGGCCGAGCTGTTTGCGCGCGGCGAGATGAAACGGATCGCCTTCAGCCGGGCCGACGTGGACGCTGGCACGATTCGGCGCTACCACCCTGGGGGCGAACCGTAGTCGGACGCGCCCGCATCGCCGATGGCGGTGCGGCGCGCGGGCGACCCCGGTTAGATTTCCCGCACCTTCCACGGCGCCCGCAACATGAAAGAAACGATCCCCATCGCCTCCGATCACGCCGGCTTCGAGCTCAAGCAGAAGCTCGTGGTCGAGCTGCGCTCGCTGGGCTACGACGTCGACGACATGGGGCCCGCCTCCGATGCGTCGATGGATTACGCCGACCTGGCGCACCCCCTGGCCGAGCGCGTCTCGGACGGCCGCGTGAAGCGCGGCGTGTTGCTTTGTGGTACCGGCCTGGGCATGTCGTACGCCGCCAACCGGCACGCCAACGTGCGCGCGGCCGTGGCGTGGACCCCCCAGGTCGCCGCCCTCGCGCGCGAGCACAACGACGCCAATGTGCTCGTGCTGCCGGCGCGCTGCATCGGCGAGCAGGACGGCAAGGACATTCTCAAGGCCTGGCTGGACACTCCCTTCGCTGGCGGCCGCCACTCGCGCCGCGTGGCCAAGATCGAGCTGAATGCCCAACATCCCGAGGAGACGCGCTGATGTCGTCCTGGTCCGACTGGAAGCGGTGCCCGCCGGGCGATGCGCTGCGCGACGCGGATCCAGAGATCGCCGCGCTCATCGAGGAAGAGATCACCCGGCAGAACGACGGCATCGAGCTGATCGCGAGCGAGAACTTCGTGTCGCCGGCCGTGATGGAAGCCATGGGCTCGCCGCTCACCAACAAGTACGCCGAGGGGCTGCCGGGCAAGCGCTACTACGGCGGGTGCGAGGTGGTGGACAAGGTGGAGCAGCTCGCGATCGACCGCGCCAAGCAGCTGTTCGGGGCGGAGCACGTGAACGTGCAGCCGCACAGCGGGGCGCAGGCCAATGCGGCCGTCTTCCTGGCCTTCCTCAAGCCGGGCGACACTTTCCTCGGCATGGACCTCTCGCAGGGCGGCCATCTCACGCACGGCTCGCCGGTGAACTTCTCGGGGCTGCTGTACAAGGCCGTGTCGTACGGTCTCACCGACGACGGCTACATCGACATGGAGGCGGTGCGCAGCCAGGCGCGCACGCATTCGCCGAAGATGATCATCGCCGGCTACAGCGCCTATCCGCGCATCGTCGACTTCGCCGCGTTCGCCGAGATCGCCAGAGAGGTGGGGGCCATCTTCATGGTGGACATGGCGCACTTCGCCGGGCTGTCCGCCACCGGGGCCTATCCGTCGCCGGTGCCGCACGCCGACGTCGTCACCACCACCACGCACAAGACGCTGCGCGGCCCGCGCGGAGGGCTCATCCTCTGCAAGGCCCAGCACGCCGCGGCCATCAACAAGGCGATGTTTCCCGGCACGCAGGGTGGTCCGCTCGAGCACGTCATCGCCGCCAAGGCCGTGGCGCTCAAGGAGGCGCTCGATCCGTCGTTCGCCGTGTACTCGCGCCAGGTCGTGGCCAATGCGCGCGCGCTCGCCGCAGCGTTCATGGCGCGCGACTATCAGCTCGTGTCGGGCGGCACCGACAACCACCTCATGCTGATCGACCTGCGCAACAAGGGCCTCACCGGCAAGGTGGCCGAGAAGGCGCTCGACGTGGCGGGCATCACGGTGAACAAGAACACGGTGCCGCGCGAGACGCAGTCGCCGTTCGTCACCAGCGGCATCCGTATCGGCACGCCCGCCGTGACCACGCGCGGCATGATGGAAGCGGACATGGAGCAGATCGCCGCGCTGATCGACCGCGTGCTGTCGGCGCCCGACGATGTGGCGGTGGCGGAATCGGTACGGGCCGATGTGAAGGCGCTCGCGTCGCGCTATCCACTGTATCCGCGGCGGGCCAATAGCTGAGGTCCGGGGTACCACCGCGGCAACGGTTGTGCTCCCCCGGCAACCGCGCCATTATCCAGCGCAGGGGCAGGCGGGTGTCGGTGCTGCCGTGCGGGATTCACCTTGCTTCATGGAGACGCAGTAGCCAGTGCCCGAGCTCGCCTTCCGCGATGGCATCATGGATCGCATTCGCGTGCGCGAACAGCGCTACGACGAACGCGCGTATCTCTTCGTGCTCGGCGCCCTCGAGTTCTGCCAGCAGCGCCTTCCCGAACGCCGTCACATCACCGGCGGCGAGCTGGCGCTGGCCTGCCGCGACCTCGCGCTCGAGCGCTTCGGTGTGATGGCGCGCCTCGTTCTGGAGCACTGGGGCATTCGCACGTCGGGCGACATCGGCGACGTGGTGTTCACGCTCGTGGACCTGGAGCTCCTCATGAGCCAGCCGACCGACACCCGCGACGAGTTCGCCGACGTCTTCAGCTTCGATCAGGCCTTCGAGCGCGACTATCCCTGGTGCGCCCAGTTCGTCTGACGATGCTTCACCGCCAGCGGACGACGCGATGAGCCTGCCCTCCAAGCTCCCGACCTGCCAGAAATGCGATGACGGCGAGCTCCTGCCGCTGAGCGACTACGGCCGGGACGGCGCGCCGATCACCTACAAGGCGTGGGTCTGCAGCAACCCGGAGTGCGGGTTCAACGTGCGCATCGACAACGGGGAGCTCGGCTACGGCAAGACGTGCGGCGCGTCGTTGAAGTAGTGCGCCCGCCGCCGGAGGTACGCCGATGACCGCTCGCACCGCCCCATCGGTCCAGGTGGTCGATGCCGCCGGCGCGTCGGCACGCGACGCGGCCGCCATCGCGGCGGGCATCCCCGCTCGCGCGCTCATGCAACGGGCCGGCGCCGCCGCCGCCGGTGAGATCGGGCTGCGCTTTGGCGAGGAGATCGAAGCGGGCGTCGTGGTGGCGACGGGGGCGGGCAACAACGGCGGCGACGGCTGGACGATTGCCGCCGCGCTGCACGCGGTGGGAATCCCCGTGCGCGTGGTGGAGTGCGCCGAGCCGCGCGGCGAGGAGGCGCGCGCCGAGCGTGCCTTCGCCATCGCCTGCGGCGTGCGCTGCACGACGGACGTCTCCTCGCTCGCCAGCGGCGGCGAGCGCATCGTGGTGGACGCGCTCGTCGGCACCGGCTTTCGTGCCGGCACGCCGCTGCGTGGCGCCGTCGCCGACGCCGTCTCCACGCTGCGGGCGATGTCGGAGCGCGGCGCGGGGATCGTCGCCATCGACGTCCCCAGTGGCCTCGATGCCACCACCGGCGCGCACCCCGAAGCGGCGCCGTGCACGCTCACGCTCACTTTCGGCAGCTTCAAGCGCGGCCACCTGCTGGCGCGCGAGCTGTGCGGCTCCATCGTGGCGCTCGACATCGGCCTCGGCCCGCACGCCGCAGGTGACACGGGCGCGCAGCTCGCCACGCCGCGATGGTTTCGCGCCAACCTGCCGCGCATCCACGCCGACGCGCACAAGGGCACGCGCAAGAAAGTCGTCGTCGTGGGCGGAGCGGCCGGCATGGCGGGCGCCGCGATGCTCGCCGCCCGCGCGGCACTGCGCAGCGGCGCCGGCATGGTGAAGTGCGTCGTGGCGCCCGAGTCGCTCGCCCCCATCCAGCAGGGCGAGCCCGCCGCGCTCGCCGCCGCGTGGCCCGAGGACGACGCGGCACTCGACGCCGCCATCACCCACTGGGCCGACGTCGTTCTCATCGGACCGGGGCTGGGCGAGGCGCGCGGCCGCGAGCTCACGGAGCGGCTGCTGCGCCGCTGGCTCGGCCCCGTCGTACTCGATGCCGATGCGCTCAATGCCTTCGCCGACGACGCGGATGCGCTCGCCCCGCTGCTGGGCGATCGCGACGCACTGCTCACCCCACACGCGGCAGAGTTCGCGCGCCTCGCCGGCTGTTCCGTGCTGGAGGCGCTCGAACGCCGCTTCACCATGCCAGCGGAGCTTGCCGCGCGATTGAGCGCTACCGTCCTGCTCAAGGGGGTACCCACCGTGGTGGCCCGCCGGGATGGCCGTACTATAGTAGTCGCCGAAGGCACGCCCATGCTCGCAACGGGGGGCTCGGGCGACGTACTCGGCGGCATCGCCGCCACGCTGCTGGCGCAGACCGACGATGCCGCGCTGGCCGGTGCGCTCGCGGCGTTCGCGCACGGGCGAGCCGCCTCCGAGGTGAGCGATCGCCAGGTGCGCGGATACACGCTCGACGATCTCCTCGCCGAGTTGCCGGCGATCTGGACCCTGACGGCCCCCCCGCCCGTGCCGCCGGTCCTCGCGGAGCTGCCGCGCGTGGGCGAGGAAGAGTGACTTCGGATTCGGATCGTCACCTGCGCATGGGTGACGGTCCCGAGTTCGACACGATTCGCCGCCTGCTTGCTACCTGGGGACCCGCGGCCGAGGGCATCGGTGACGACGCGGCCGTGCTGGCGGTTCCGCCGGGCGAGCGGCTCGTGGCGAGCACCGATGCCACGATCGAGGGTGTCCATTTCCGGCGCGAGTGGATGACGCCGGAGGAGATCGGCAGTCGCGCCGCCGCGGCCGCCCTGAGCGACCTCGCGGCGATGGCCGCCGTCCCGCTCGGACTGCTGCTGGCCATCGCCGCGCCGCCCGATTGGGGCGATGAGCTGGAGGCGCTCGCCCGCGGCGTCGGCGCCGTCGCGCATCGCGCCCGCTGCCCCATCGTGGGCGGGAATCTCAGCGCCGCGCGCGAGCTGTCGCTCACCATCACCGTGCTGGGCAGCACCGCGCGGCCCCTCGGCCGGAGCGGCGCAGTGGCCGGCGACGTCATCCTTGTGACTGGCGAGCTCGGTGGCCCGGGCGCGGCGCTCGCGGCGCTGCTGGCCGGCGCCGTGCCGGACCCCCGACACGCGACGCGCTTCGTCTCGCCCGCGCCCCGGCTGCTCGAAGCGCGGTGGCTTGCCGAGCATGGCGCACATGCCGCCATCGACATCTCGGACGGGCTCGTGGCCGACGCAGCGCACCTGGCGCGAGCGAGCGGCGTCTCCTTCCAGATCTCGGCCGATCGCATCCCCCTGGTGGGCGGCGTGAGCGCGAGCGAGGCTGCCGCGAGTGGCGAGGAATACGAGCTGATCGTCGCCATGCCCGCGCCCGTTGGAGGACACGCCGCCGCATTTGCGCGCCAGTTCGGCATTCCGCTCACGGCCATCGGTATCGTACTGCCCGCCAGTGCCGAGCCCGTGACCCTCACCGGACCGCGCACCGAGAGCGCGGCGGGGCACGATCACTTCTCCTCGCGCGCCTGACCGCGCGTTGACCGACGGCGGAGCGGCGCGCACTATTCCATCCATGCGTACCGTGCTCGCCGGCATCGCCGTGGCCGTGATGACCATCCTCATGTCGTGCATCGCCGTGCTGGCGCGCGTGCTGCGGCTGTCGAGGGCGTGGCCGCAGTGGTGCATGCGCACGTGGGCACGCGGCGTCTGTGTGGCATCGGGCACGCGCGTGGTGCTGCACGGCGCCGAGCATCTGCCCGGAGCGCGTGGCGCGATCTACGCCAGCAATCACGTCAGCTGGTTCGACGTGTTCTCCCTCGCCTCCTCGCTGCCGCGCTACACCTTCGTGGCCAAGGCCGAGCTGCGCGCCATCCCCATCTTCGGATGGGGCGCCGAGGCATCGGGCGTGGTGTTCCTCTCGCGCGAAGATCGCTCCTCGGCCTTCGCCACGTACCAGGACGTGGCGGCGCAGGTCGCCGCGGGATTGAGCGTGATCGTGTTTCCCGAGGGCACGCGGGGCGACGACTACCGCCTGCGTCCATTCAAGAAGGGCCCCTTCGTGCTCGCGATCGCCGCGAAGGCGCCCATCGTCCCCGTCGTCATCCACGGCACGCGGGAGGTGATGCCGCGCGGCACGTGGCGCGTGCGGGCGCACACCGTGCACGTCCATCTGCTGGCGCCGGTGGATTCGTCGGCGTACGACTACGAGACGCGACACGAGCTGATGCGCGCCGTGTGGCAGCGCATGGCCGACTGCCTGCGCGATCGCTACGGCGCGGTGAGCGACGAGCCGTCCCTGGCGCCCGGCACCGTGGAGCGCTCGGCATAGCGTTATCTTTTCACGCTGTCCCCTCGATCATCCTCTCCATCGACCCGTCATGACAGCCTTCATCGCCGACATTCATGCCCGCGAGATCCTCGACAGCCGCGGCAACCCGACCGTGGAAGCCGACGTCATTCTCACCAACGGCGTGATGGGGCGTGCCGCTGTGCCGAGCGGCGCGAGCACCGGGGAACACGAGGCGATGGAGCTGCGCGACGGCGACACGGCGCGCTACGGGGGGAAGGGCGTGCTCGGCGCCGTGCAGCACATCGAGGAGACCATCGCCCCCGCGCTGGCCGGCGCCGATCCCACCGACCAGATGGGGATCGACCACGCGATGCTGGAGATGGACGGCACGCCGAACAAGGCCAACCTGGGTGCCAACGCCATTCTCGCCGTGTCGCTCGCCACCGCGCGCGCCGCCGCGCAGGAAGTGGGCATGCCCCTGTGGCGGTACCTGGGCGGGCCGCTCACGCGCGTGATGCCCGTGCCGATGATGAACATCCTCAACGGCGGCGCGCATGCCACCAACACCGTGGATCTGCAGGAGTTCATGATCATTCCCGTGGGCGCCGAGTCGTTCAGCGACGGGCTGCGCATGGGCACGGAGGTGTTCCACGCGTTGAAGAAGGTGCTCGTGAAGCGCAAGCTGAGCACCGGCGTGGGTGACGAGGGCGGCTTCGCCCCCGATCTGAAGAGCGACGAGGAGGCCATCACCGTGGTGCTCGAGGCCATCGAGGCCGCGGGCTACACGCCGGGGCAGCAGATCGCGCTCGCCCTGGACTGCGCTGCGAGCGAGCTGCACAAGAACGGCACGTACACCTTCAAGAAGTCGGGGGCGGGGACGAAGGACGCGGCGGGGATGGTGGAGCTCTACGCCAGGTGGATCGACGAGTATCCCATCGTCTCCATCGAGGACGGCCTGTCCGAGGACGACTGGGCCGGGTGGAAGCTGTTGACCGAGGCCATCGGCGACCGGTGCCAGCTCGTGGGCGACGATCTGTTCGTCACCAACACCGAGCGTCTGGCGCGCGGCATCGAGGAGGGCGTGGCCAACTCGATCCTCATCAAGGTGAACCAGATCGGCACCCTCACCGAGACCCTCGAGGCCATCGACATGGCGCGGTCGGCGGGGTATCTCTCCGTGATCTCGCACCGGTCCGGCGAGACCGAGGACACCTTCATCGCCGATCTCGCCGTGGGCACCGGGGCGGGGCAGATCAAGACCGGATCCGCGTCGCGTTCCGATCGCGTCGCCAAGTACAACCAGCTGCTGCGCATCGAGCAGCAGCTCGGCGGCGCCGCGGAATATCCGGGCGGCGCCATCTTCGGGCTGTAGTGGCGCGGGCGCGGCGATCGTCGAGCGGCGGCGAGGCGGCCGGCGGATTCAAGAAGCTGCTCGTGGCCGCCGCCGTGCTGCTGGCCATCATCTTCGCCGTGCAGGGCGGCGAGTACGGCACGCGCGACCTGCTGCGGCAGAAGGAGCGTCGCGCGAAGCTCGTGGCGACGAACGACTCGCTCGCGCACATCGTCGATACGCTGAAGCTCTACAAGCGGCGCCTGCTGAGCGATCCCGCGCTGCAGGAGCGGATCGCGCGCGAGGAGTTCGGGATGGTACGCGGGAACAAGGAGATGCTGTACCGATTCGCCGAGCCGTGAGCGCTACGGCAGCTCGCGGAGCCAGATGTTGCGGAAGCTGATCGGGACACTCGGGTCGCCGTGCGCCTGGAGGACGATCGGGGATGGACCGTGCGCCTTGTAGGCGGGGGCGCCGATGTATTCCGTGGTGCCTGCGAGGGTGAAGTCGTTCTGTACCACCACCCCATTGTGGAGCGCCGTCACGCGGGCCGGCGTGCGGAGGGTGCCGTCGGCGTGGAAGGTCGGCGCCGTCCAGATCACATCATAGTACTGCCACTCGCCCGGCTTGCGCGTCGCATTGGCCAGCGGCGGCGACTGTTTGTATATGCTGCCCGCCTGTCCGTTGACGTACGTGGTGTTCTCGTACGAGTCGAGGATCTGGAGCTCGTAGCCTCCCGCGCCCGTGGAGGCGAGGAAGATCCCGCTGTTGCCGCGCGACTGACCCTTGCCATCGGTTCCGGCAGGGACGCGCCATTCCAGATGAAGCTGGTAGTTGGTGAAGCGGCGCTTCGTGGCGATGTCGCCCGCCTTCTTGTTTACCGTGACGATGCCGTTGGCGACCGTCCATCCCGCCGGCTCGGTGGTGCCGGGCTTGACCCATTCGCGCAGATCGACACCGTCGAACAGACGGATCGCATCCGAGGGCGCGTCGGAGCTCGTGGCGCCGGGCGAGACGAGGCGCGGGACCGGTGCCCACTGCTCGGTGTCTTCCGGCTTGGGGGTACCCGCCTGCGCCGCGGCGGTGAGGGGGACGATGACCAGCGCGAGGGTGGCGAGGGTGAGTGTCGTCATGGCTGGCTGGCGGAGCAGGGCGTGGAGAGGCGACCGACGCGGGCACGTTGGGCGCGCGTGAATATGTGGCGTGCGGCGGCGCGTGGGAATGTTGACATCCGTGTGCGGGCGACTAGAATTAGGGAACTGACGCGGGGTGGAGCAGCCTGGTAGCTCGTCGGGCTCATAACCCGAAGGTCGCGGGTTCAAATCCCGCCCCC
>JBKJIY010000053.1:0-71844 GCA_046598315.1 Gemmatimonadaceae bacterium | reverse complement strand
GCAAATCAGCGCCGCCGAAGTCGCGCGCACTGCAATCGAGGCGGGTCCCGCTGAGAGCGTAGAGAAGTTTCTCGACGAACTCATCACCTGGCGCGAGCTCTCGCTCAACTTCTGCCTGCGGAATCCGGACTACGCGTCGCTTCGCGCGCTCCCGGAATGGGTGCACCGCTCCATGCGCTCGCACAGCGAGGACGATCGGGAGATCACGTATTCGCTGGAGGAGCTCGAGAACGCCGCCACGCACGACCCCATCTGGAATGCCGGCCAGCGCGAGCTCATGGAGACGGGCATGATGCACAACGTGGTGCGCATGCTCTGGGGAAAATCCGTGATCACGTGGGCGCCCACGTACGAGGACGCACTCGCCTGGCTGCTCCACCTCAACAACAAGTACGGGCTCGACGGACGCGATCCGAACAGCTTCGCCGGCATCCAGTGGTGCTTCGGAAAGTTCGACCGACCCTTCGCATCACGGCCCGTCTGGGGTACGATTCGACCGATGTCGCTGGCGCGGGCGCACGCCAAGTACGAGCTTGCCGATTATCTCGAGCGATGGGGCGAGCAGGCCGTGCTGGCCTGACACGAGTCTCGAGTCTCGAGCGACTCGAGGTTAATTTTCGGAATGCTCCCCAGTGCCCACGACGTGACGGAGGCCGCGCGGCGTCTTGCCGGCGTCGTCGTCCGTACTCCGCTCGTGCTGGCCTCGGAACTTGGCGACGCAGCCGGCACCGGGGTCCATCTCAAGATGGAGAACGCCCAGCGGACGGGCTCGTTCAAGCTTCGGGGCGCATACAATCGCCTCGCCACGCTGGATGCACGACGACGCGCGCGCGGCGTCGTGGCCTCGTCGGCGGGCAATCATGGCCTCGGGCTCGCCTACGCGGCGCGCGTCCTCGGCGTACGCGCCCACATCTTCGTGCCGGCGACCGCACCAGCGGTCAAGCGGGATGGCATCGTGGCGCTCGGCGCGGAGGTCGACGCGTCGGAGCCCGACTACGATGCCGCGCACCGGGCCGCCGAGCGGTTCGCCGCACGCCACGACATGGAGTTCATCAATCCGTGCGCCGGTATCGCGCTTCTCGCTGGCCAGGGCACGGTTGGCCTGGAGATTCTGGATGACCTGCCCGACGTCGGCACTCTCGTCGTGCCCGTGGGCGGCGGCGGGCTCGTCGGCGGGATCGCCGCCCTCGTGCGATCGGTGGCGCCGACGGTGCGCATCGTGGGCGTGCAGAGCGAGCGCACCGACGCCATGGCCCGGTCGCTCGCCGCTGGTCGCCGAGTGGAAGTGGCGGTGCCGGCGACGCTGGCCGACGGCCTCGCCGGTCAGATCGACGATGAGGGCTTCGACACGGGCCGCTTCGCCATCGACGTGATGATCACGGTGAGCGAGGATGAGATCGCCGAATCCATCCACTGGCTCGCCGCGGCGCACGGCGCGCGCGTGGAGGGGTCGGGCGCGGTGGGCGTGGGCGCGCTGCGGGCTGGGCGACTTGCCGCAGCGCGCGGACCGATCGCCATCGTCGTGTCGGGCGGCAACATCGACGACGCACGCTGGCGCGGGATCGTCGAGGCCACGACGCCCGCTTCCACTACCTGACCGCTCCGGCGTGGCCGGCCCGCCGCGGGTCGGCCGCTGCGGTCACGTCGCGCGCGCCGATGGTCACGACGGCCGCGTACCCCATGCGCAGCTCGCCGGGCAGCGACACGGGCTGCAGCGTGGTGCCGATCGCGCGCATGCGCCGCATGACGGCCGGCGCGAAGCCATCCTCGAGCTGCAACACGTACTCCGCCCCGGCCGCGCCTCGCTGCTGCGCGAGCAGAAAGCGCGGCAGCTCGATCGCCGCCTGTGCGCCGAGCCGCTGGTCGATCACGCCGGTCACGATGGAGTAGACCGCCGAGGTGATCCAGGCGTTGCCGGCCGCCCCTACGGCGAGCACTGGCCGGCGCGCCACGCCCGCGCCCGAGAACACGATGGTGGGGGCGAGGGTGCTCCCGTGCCGCGCGTAGGGTAGCCGGGCGCCATACTCCTCGGGGTCGGCGCCGTACGACGTGAGCTTGTCGTTATAGAGAAAGCCCAGCCCCGGCGCCACGTAGAAGTTTCCGCCCCAGGTGCCCAGCGTCTGCGTGACGGCCACGACGTTGCCGTCGGCGTCGGCGACGGTGAACGCCGTTGTGCCAGTGCGATGGCAGAAACCGGCCGCGCCACCGGCGTCGTGGCCGGGACACGCGCCCTCGTCGTCAGAGCCAGCGGCGCTCGACGTGCGCGCGAGGGGCCTGACGCACGGCAGGCTGTCGCCGCGGATGTCCGAGGGTGCGAGGCTCCGGTCGGGATTGAAGCAGGTCCAACGCACGGCCGCCGAGTCCTTGCTCAGATACGCCTCGAGGCGGACCGGCCACAGGCCGGGATCGGCGACGCGGCCTCGTGCGACGGGCACGAGCTTCCACGCCTCCACCATGGCGTGCAGCGTGCCCGCGTGCTCGGTGTACGCACGCGGCGACGCGACCCGTTCCAGCAGGTTGAGCTGGGCCACCAGCGTCGCGCCTCCCGACGCCGGGGGCGCGCTGGAAAAGATGGTGTGGCCGCGGTACGTGCCCGACACCGGCTCCCGCTCGGCGGCGAAGTAGCGCGACAGATCGGTTGGGCGCATCGCGTTTCCCTTGCCGCGCAGGTCGCTGACGATTCGCTGCGCCACGCCGCCCGCATAGAACGCCGCCGCGCCGCTGTCGGCGATGGCGCGCAGGGTAGCGGCGAGATCAGGATTGCGCAGCGAATCGCCCGCGACGGCCGGCTGTCCGTTGGGGAAATACAAGGTGCGGCTGGACGGATACTTCAGGAAATGCTCACGCTCCCTGGCCAGGGTCGTCGCCAAGCCATCACTCACGACGAAGCCCGACTCGGCGGCGCGGATGGCGGGAGCCAGCAGCCGGGCCCACGCGACCCGCTTGCTCCCGAACCGTTTCCAGGCCGTCTCCATGCCGGCAACCGTACCGGGCACGTTGGCCAGCACGGGCCCGTCATCGGGGGGAACGCCCTTTCGCAGTAGCGAGCCGTTGGAGAGCGAGGCCTCTTCCGGCGCGCGCGCCATGAACTCCACCACACCCGGTCGCGTCATGCCGGCGAGCTGCACCAGCATCTGGCCATATCCGCCGATGCCGCTGGCATCGGGTTCCACCACGCCGAGCGCGAATGACACGGCCACCGCGGCGTCCACGACGTTGCCGCCGAGGCGGAGAATCTCCAGGCCCGCCTCGGTGGCGACCGGATGCGCGCTGGATACCGCGGCGCGTCCCGTCGCCGCATCACGCAGCGCCGGGCGCTCGCGCAGCAGTTCATGTAGCACGTCGTCGAGTGCGCTGTCGCTCGCGGCGGCGAGCGCTCGCGGCGCGACGGCATCGCGAAGCGCCGCCCAGCGCGTCCGGCGCGCCGGGGAGCCCCGGTAGTAGAGCGAATCCATCTGCCCATGCAGCCGCGCGAGCCGCTCGGCGTTTCGCGCCGCTTGATCGGCGGCGGGGAGCGTTGCGGCGATCGAGCCGTCGTCTGGTGCCCGGGGCGCGTCGACGAACCAGAGCCTGCCGCCGGAGAACATGCCCCGCGCCTCGCGGTCGCCGAGGCGGTCGGGGTCGCCGTTGTAGCCGACGTCGGCGAACGGGAGCTCGGCGAGCGCGATGCGGCGATCATCGGAGGACCACGCCGGTTCGGCGCGCTGGCTGCTCACCAGGTTGATGTAGCGTGCATCTGGCGTGGTGACCCACACGCCGGCGCGGCCGGAGCGCGTGACGAACAGGATGCGGTCACCCGCGCGCGACCATGCGGCGCGCTCGGCGTCGCGATCCTCCACGAGGACGCGGCTCGAGTCGCCGCCGATGAAATGCAGACGCAGGCGCGTCCGCGATTCCGTGACCGCGCTGTACACGACTCGTGACCCCTCGGGCGACCACGCCGGCCAACGCTCGGCGCCGCCGTCCTTTTTGGTGAGGCGCCGCTCGATGCCGTCGGGCTGCCGGATCCAGATGCGCGCCAGTGGTCCGGTTCCGCGGACGAAGGCGAGCGTGCCGTCGCGTGCGACGGCTGGCTCGCGCTCGAACGCCGTCGATGCCGTGACGCGCTCCGGACTGTCGCTGCCGTCCGCGGCGATGCGCCAGATCTGGTCGCCCCCCGAGCGGTTGGAGGTGAACACGAGCGTGCGTCCATCGGGCGACCAGGCCGGCTGGCGGTCCCACGCGGCGCCGGAGGTGCGCTGCGTCCACCGTGCGCCATCGATGCTGCGAAGCCAGAGGTCGCCGCGAATCGACAGGGCGAGCCGGCCGTCGCTGGCGTACGCGGGGGTGCGGGCGCCCGTGGCCGCCGAGTCGGGCATCGGCGATGCGGCGGAGCCTGATTGCGACAGAGCGAGCAGTAGCGCGGCGACCATGAGGCACGTTCGAGTGATGGGACGGATATCAAAGGGCACACCGGACCAGGTCCGGTGTGCCCGTGACGCGCATCAGCGGCGGAGTGTCAGGGCCGCTCGACGTTGCGCTCGTCGGACGTGCTGGCCTGCCGCTCGCCACCGAGCGAATTCCCACTCGGTCGCGCGGCGGTCTGCCCGTTCCCGCTATTGTCGAGGATGCGCGGCTGGCCCCCGTTCAGTCCGACCTCGCGATCCGACAGAAACTTATCCGTCGCCACTGCGCCTTCCTCCGTGACGCCGTTCTGGATGCGTGCGGCGCGGTTGGCGCCTCGCGCCTCACCACCACGGCGGCCGATGGCCGCCATGTGCTCGCGATTCTTGCTCACCGTCACGCCCCCCTTCCGGCCCGCCGCGCGCGCCTCGCTCGAGTCGAACTCGTGCGCCGTTCCTTTCTCGTGGGCGGCGCGCCCGCCCTTGCTGGCGATCTCGCGCTGCTTGCTCCGGTCCATCGAGGCAAAGCCGCGATTGCTGCGGGTTCGCGCCGAGCCGGACTCGGAGGCGCCATCGGAGCGCGGGACGTTCTCGCCGTTCGCGGAGCGCGCTCCGCGCGCGCTCTCGTCGGAGACTTCGCGCTGACGCTCACGATCCGCGCCAAAGCTGTGCTCCTCGTTGTTCGGTCTGATCGCCATGCCAGCTCCTCCTGAGTGTGTGGGGCCCAGTGCCCGGTGCGGTGCCGCTCCGCGGGTCGCGCTACGGCCCCCCCGGGCCGCGATACCGTACCCATGTGCAAACTGCGGACCCATCGCGGCGGCGCTCTGAAACGCGGCCGGCCGGCTTTGCACAACCCACACGTGCTTCCAGTCCAGTCGATCTGAAAGTCTCTCCTCTGGCACGACTATATTCCCGCCATGTCGCTCGCCATCCGCCTGCTCGGCACTTCCGCGTCCCGTCCCACCGTGGAACGCAACGTCGCATCGCTCGCCATCGTGCGGGAGGGCGAGACGATGCTCTTCGACTGCGGCGAGGGCACGCAGCGGCAGATGATGCGCTACGGCGTGTCGTTCAATCTCCAGGACATCTTCTTCACCCACTTTCATGCCGATCATGTGATCGGTGTGATCGGTCTGATGCGCACGATGGCACTGCAGGGACGCGAAGAGCCCCTGCGGCTGTGGGGCCCCCGCGGGGCGGCGCGCATGCTCAAGCGCGCTGAGGAATTCGGCATGGACCGGCTCAGCTTCCCGCTCGAGATTCGCGAGCTCGAGCCCGGCGAGCGCGTGGCGCGGAAGGACTTCGCCATCGTCCCCTTCTCCGTGGATCACAAGGGAGCCCGCGCCGTGGGCTATGCGCTGGTGGAGGACGACCGCAAGGGGCGGTTCAATCCCGACCTAGCCCGCGCGCTCGGGATTCCCGAGGGTCCGCTGTGGGGGGCGATCCATCGCGGACAGGCGGTGACGCTCGCCGACGGCCGCGTGATCCAGCCGTCCACGCTCGTCGGCGCCGCTCGGCCGGGACGGAAAGTGGTGCTCACCGGCGATACTCGTCCCTGCGAGGCGACGATCGAGATGGCGCGCGGTGCGGACGTCCTCGTGCACGAAGCGACCTTCGGCGACGAGGAGCACGCCCGCGCGGTCGACACGGGCCATTCCACGGCGCGCGAGGCCGCCGTGATCGCGCGCACGGCTGGCGTGCAGACCCTCCTGCTGATGCACTTCTCGGCCCGCTACTCACGCGACGCCAGCGAGCTGGGACGGGAAGCGCGCGAGGAGTTCCTGCGCACGCTGGTGGGCAAGGACGGTCTCGAGCTGGAGGTGCCGTTCCGGGATCCGGCTCAGATCAGCGCACCCGACGCTCGGGACGAACCGTGAGCGGATCGCCCCGTCAGCGCGCCATCGGGTCTGGGCGGCTCACGGTCATGGAGCGCTGAAACAGCCGCGCGATCTGCGCGTCGTCGAGCCGCTGGAGCACCTGCTCCGGGTCCTGCCGTGCCGTGACGCTGCGCGATTCCGGCCCGTGGTTGATCACCCAGTTGTACCGGTCGAGGCGCGAGGAGTCGCCGTCGGGATGGCGAAACAGGATCATCGCGTTGCTCGCGCCGGGCGACTGGATGCCGACGCCCCACTTCGTTCCGTCGGGAGAGGTGTGGTATTTCATGGCTGGATTGGTGGAGTCACCCGACGAGTGTCGGGGTCAGCGGCTGGCGGCCGGCGTACCCGGCGTCCTCTTCGTGCCAGAACTGGACCGACGGCTCGTCGAGATGCCAGCAGAGCAGCACGCGCCGCCCGTCCATCTCGCTCGGAAAGTCGATCAATCCGATGCGGCGGTCCTTGAGCTGGATGCCGAGTTCGGCCAGTTCCGTCTCCAGCGCGTCGAGATCGCGACCCAGCCCGGCAATCTCGCGCTCGAGCACTGTCGCTGCTGGATCGGGGAGCGACGTCTGGGTGCTGGACACGATCGCGTCGAGCTCGACGATCGCCGCTTGCCAGCGGTGGTGATCGCTCACGATGTCCGCCACGATCTTCCGCACGAGCGGCAGGGTGCGGTTGGCGTGGTCCACGGTGTAGAGCTGCATGACAGGCAATCTAATGAGCGTCGAGGCGAATCAGTGCGGCGACCTGGTCTCGCAGGCCTTCCGCGGTGAAGGGCTTCGCGATGAAGTGGGCGTGCGGAGGAACGACGCCACCCCGTTCCGCATCCGCGTATCCGGACATGAACAGCACCGGGATGTCGGCCCCCACCTCGCCGAGCCGTTCGGCCAGCTCGCGACCACCCATCAGCGGCATGACGGCGTCGGTCAGCACGAGCCGGATGCGCGCACGATGCATCGACCACAGGTAGAGGGCATCGGCACCGTTGGCCGCCTCGATCACCTGGTATCCGAGACGGCTGAGAATCTTGCGGGCCACGGCACGTACGCCCGGCTCGTCCTCGACGAGCAGGATCGTCTCATCGGTGGGCTCGATCGGCGACGATCCGATCGCTGGCACGGAGAGGGGAGTCGGCGTGCGGTCGCCTCCCTGGCACATCGGCAGGGTGACGGTGACCGTGGTGCCGCGCGACGGCGCGCTCTCGATCGTCACATCGCCACCGGATTGCTGGGCGATGCCGTACACGGTCGACAGCCCCAGCCCGGTTCCCTTTCCCATCTCCTTCGTGGTGAAGAATGGCTCGAACGCCCGCGCTCGCGTGGCCTCGTCCATCCCTGTGCCATTGTCGGTCACGGCGATGGCGATGTGACCGGTGCCGTCGCGCTGCGTGCGGATGAGAATGCGGCCGCCGCCGGGCATGGCGTCGCGAGCATTGACGACGAGATTCATCAGCACCTGCTCCAGCTGCCCCCGATCGGCCAGCACTTCGCCCGCACGCTCGTCGAGCGCGGTCTCCAGCGTGACATCCTCGCCGATGAGGCGCCGCAGCATGCGCTCGGCGTCGGCGACCACCTCGTTGATGGCAAGCGGCGCGGGCGCCAGGACCTGCCGTCGACTGAACGCGAGGAGCTGACGGGTGAGTGCCGCCGCGCGATCCACCGCCCGGCGAATCTCGGAAAACTCCTCCACCGTCGGCCGACCGACGCGCGACAGCTCTTCGCCGATCTCGGCATTGCTGCCGATCACGGTGAGCAGGTTGTTAAAATCATGCGCGACGCCCCCCGCGAGACGCCCCACCGCCTCCATCTTCTGCGCGTGCCGCAGCTGCGCCGCGCTCTCGTCGAGCGCCGCCTCCGCGCGCTTGCGGGAGGTGAGATCGTGCATCTGCGCCACCAGGTACAGCACCGCGCCCTCGCGATCGCGCACGGCGGACACGTGCAAGGCCGCCCACACCGTGCCGCCGTCCCGGTGCATGTAGCGCTTCTCCATGCGGTAGCCGGGAATCTCACCGCGCAGAAGTGCGTCGCGCAACGCCAGATTGGTCTCGAGGTCGTCGGGGTGCGTGAGTGACTGAAACGTGCGCCCGGTCATCTCGTCGTAGGTGTAGCCGAGCATGTCGCACAACGCGCTGTTCACCCGGACCCAGCGCCCGTCGGGCGCGGTGATCGCCATGCCGGTGAGGGCCTGGTCGAACGCGCCGCGGAAGCGACTTTCGCTCTCGCGCAGCGCGGCATCGGCGGCGGCGCGCTGCGTGGTGTCGAGCACCGTGCCGAGCAGCGCGTGGCGTCCGTCGAGATCGATGCGCGTACCGTAGATCTCGAGTTGCACCGGCGAACCGTCGCGACGCGCGCTCCGCAGCGAGTAGTGGAGCGGCTCCATGTCGCCGCGCTGTCGCGCCGCGCTGCGCGTCGCGATCTCCTCGCGCACCTCGGGCGGGAGCATCAGGAGCGGCGCCTCCTGCGCCATCACCTCGTCCACGGTGTAGCCGAACATCTCCGCCAGCCGCGGATTGAGGTAGACGAACCGCCCATCCTGGATCACGTAGATCCCGGTGATCGCCTGCTCAGCGACGCCATGGAAGAGGGTCTCCGCCCGCACGCGGGCGCTCACGTCCACGATCACGGCACGCCGCACCGCGCGCCCGCCCAGCCGCATCGGTTGGATGAGAATCTCCACGTCGATCGGCGTGCCGTCCCGAGTGCCGTGCCGAGTCGTCAGCCGGTGTGAGCGCTCGAGTTCCGGCGCCCTGGCAAGCTCGGCCTCCAGCGTCGCCCGCTCCGCCGGAACGCGGAGCTGGTGGATCGTCATGTCGGCGAGCTCGGCTTGGGTCCACCCGTACAGCGCCTCGGCCGCGGCGTTCGCGGCCAGGATGCGGTTGGTCTCGCCATCGACGAGCATCGAGGGCGAGGGATGCCTGACGAACAGGCTCTCGAAATCCTCGTCGTCGAAGCGGAGAGCGGAGAAACTGGACTCGGGCGGGCTGGGCATGACGCTCTGCTCGGCTGGATGCTGCACCCTACGACGAACCGTCACCGTCCGGTGTCACGCCGGCAGGCGACTAACGTCGCTCGGTGAGGAGTTGTTCTCGCCGGCGCATGGCGCCGCGCAGCGGTCCACCATGCTCATGATCACGCCTCCGAACGCCGACGGGCGGCGCAGGCCGTTAGCCTGATGGGGCTTCGGAGTGCCGCGGCGACGTGCCGCGAGCGCCGTCCGGCGGGTAGCGGTTCATGCTGGACGGCCTGGCGACCGGCGGCCGCGCGGTTCGCGCCCGCGCCGGTAGGACACGGCCCGAACGGCCGAGTCGTATCCAGACGACTCGTCGAAGGCGCGCGCCAGGGCGCGCCGCGCCACGCTGTCGATGGCTGGCTGGTCGAGCCAGAGGATGCGCGACGCGGGCGCCGGAATGCGGGCGATGGCGTACTCGCGCGACGTGCTGTCCCTCAGCGCGAGCCGCGCCGCGCCGCCGTCGGCGTCGTACAGCACGACCACTGCGTAACCCGGCTGTCGCCAGATGGCGCGCCCGCCGTCGGCCGACATGATCGGAAGGCTCGCGGCCGCTTCGTTCCACCATGCCGGATCGGCGATTCGGATGGGCGCCAGCGGCAGCAGGTGTCCCGCGTCGCCCGGTCCGGCGCCGGGCGCGGCGTACGCCACCGCGAGAGCGCCCTCCACGGTCGTGAGGAAGAAGCTTTCTGGATCGAGATGATAGCGTGACAGCGCTGCGGCGGCGCGTGGGTCCGCGTGTGAACGTACGGAGTCGACCGCGGCGGCGAGGACATCGCTTCGTGTACGGGTCACCTCGGCGGCCGCTGCGCCCGCCACGGCGCCGAGGGTCGCCGAGCCGCCAGCGCGCAGGTCGATCACCCCGCGCCGGCTCGTGTGCCAGAGCGGCGCCGTGCCCCGCTCGACATCCGTATGCAGCGAGTACGAGAGGAAGGGGCCGTGCACGTCGCTCATCTCCAGCGTGGCGGATGCGCGCCAGATCGGATCGTCGCTCTCGTCCTCGTCGTCGCGCAGCGGGCGGTCGCCGGGATGGAGGCGTGCATAGCGACGCGCAAGGGAGGGGACGAGCGAGTCCTCGTAGACGAGCATCGAGTCACCCGTCACCAGATCACGGCGGTACACCCGCTGGCCGATGAGCACGGCATCCTGGTACGAGCGATCGTCGTCTACCACGTAGATCTCGTACAGGCGGCCGTCCACCCTTGCCAGCTCCATCGGCGCGCCCCGGACTCGCACGCCGCTGCCCGCGCTCGAGATCCAGAATGTGGAATCTCCCGCGGCGAGCACGAAGTCTGCCGCCGGGGGGAGCGCCGAGCGATCGGGCGCCGTATCGCCACAGGCCAGGAGCAGCGGCGCGAGGACAAGGCTGCGGAAAGGGAACAACGGATGCATGTGCAGCAAATATACAGTGGCGCCCTGCCCCAGCGCCGGAACGAAAGGTGCCTTACCGGCTCCAGTTCTCCGCGCTCGATTGCCACCTTCCCAAACTCCGGATTCGTCCCGTGCTCCAGCGTCGCCTACTCATCCGTTCTCTTACCACCCTTGTCGCCGCAGCCGGCTGCTCAGCGGCGGGCGACAAGAGCGCCAATTCGCCCGGCATGCAGGGTGGCTCTGCTGGCGGGAGCGACACCGCCGCCGCGATGACCGCGGACTCCACGGCGGCGGTGGCCGCTGCCCGTGCACCGGCCCACGGCGGCGCGGCCGAGGGGTCGCCGCGCAGCCCGGCCACGCGCATCGATGTGGACAAGGAGTTTCCCGTGGTGCGCGCGCTGTACGTGAATCGGTTCGCCGCGCAGAGCACCAAGCGGATGAAGCAGTTGATCAAGATGGCGGACGACACCGAGATCAACGCGCTCGTGCTCGACCTCAAGGACGAGTTCGGGCTGAACTACACCACGTCCAATGCGGAGTGGAAGAAGCTTGCGGGCACTGCTGGGACCATTCGCGATCTTCCCGGCCTGCTCGATACGCTCCGTGCGCACAAGATTCTGCCCATCGCCCGATTGGTCGTCTACAAGGACTCGGTGACCTCCCGCGTGCATCCCGACTGGACGATTCGTCGTCAGGACGGGAGCATCTGGCGCGACAAGAAGGGGCTCGCCTGGGTCAATCCGTACAATCACGCGTTGTGGGACTACAACATCGGCGTGGCGGAAGAGCTGGCGAAGTTGGGATTTGGCGAGATCCAGTTCGATTACATCCGTTTCCCCGAGCCGTATCCCTCACTGCCCACGCAGGTCTTTCCGGACCACAAGGGCGTGTCCAAGCCCGACGTGCTTGCCGCGTTCCTGAAGGACGCCAACCAGCGTCTCGACAAGTTCGGCGCGCGGACGACCGCGGACATCTTCGGGCTCGTCACGACCGTGGGCGGCGCACTCGAGGTCGGTCAGTCGTGGGAGAAGATCTCGCCCACGGTGGACGTCGTGCTGCCGATGGTCTATCCGTCGCACTATCCGCGCGGGGATCTGGGGCTCAAGGTGCCCAACGCGCAGCCGTACGACGTGCTCAAGATCGCGCTCTCGCGGGCGAAGCAGCGCGATGGGAAGCTCGGCATCTCCGGTGGCGAGCACGTGCGGCCGTGGCTGCAGGCCTTCACCCTGGGCAAACCCGCGTATGGCCCCGCCCAGATCGAGGCGCAGAAAAAGGGAACGTATGATGCCGGGTACGACGGATGGGTGCTCTGGAGCCCGGGGTCGAAGTACGAGCCGTTTCTACCCGCGCTGGAGAAGACGCTCGTGTCGCGGAAGAAGTAGGCGCAGAGCGGGCTATAGCGTCCGTACCGCGGCTACCAGCCGATCGATCTCGTCCGAAGTGGTGTAGCACGCGGCGCCGGCGCGCACGAAGCCGTCGGTGCCGCGCCCCAGGCGCTCCGACACCGTCTGCGCGTAGAAATCGCCGTTCGAGGCGTAGATGCCCGACGCCACGAGCGCTCGGGCCACGCTGTCCGTGGAATGACCGTCCACGGTGAACGACACCGTGGGCGTCCGCGGCGTGCCGGGTGGCGGCCCATAGATGGTCACGCCGGTGGTCGCCGCGAGGCCGTCCCACAGCCGCGCCAGGAGCGCATCGCCGCGCGCATGCAGCGCCGCGAAGGCGCTCGCCAGCCGGTCGCGACGCGAGCCCCCGTCCTCGCCGATCGAGGCCAGATACTCGACGGCGGCGGCGGCGCCGATGATGCCTTCATGGTTCTGCGTCCCCGTCTCCAGACGCTCCGGTGATTCCGCGGGGGCCGGCGCGAGCTTGGGCACGTCCAGCGATTGCACCAGCGCGGCGCGCCCGTACAGGATGCCGGCGTGCGGGCCGTAGAACTTGTACGACGAGCAGGCGAGAAAATCGCAGCCGATGGCTTGCACATCCACGAGGGCGTGCGGCGCGTAGTGCACCGCGTCCACGAACGAGAGCGCACCCGCCTCGCGCGCCAGCGCGCACGCGGCAGCCACATCGCTCACGGTGCCCAGCGCATTCGACGCGGCGCCGATCGCCACGAGCCGCGTGCGCGGCCCGATGAGGCGCGCGAGCTCGTCCGCGTCGGTGCGGAAGGTCTCGGGATTCAGGCGCGCCGTCCGCACCACGAGCCCGCGATCCTGGGCGACGGCGCGCCAGGGCGCGACGTTCGCATGGTGATCCAGCTCGGTGACGACGATCTCGTCGCCCTCGCTCCAGCCGCGCGCCAGCCCGCGCGCGAGGTGAAAGGCGATCGTCGTCATGTTGTTGCCGAACGACACGTCGGCGGGCGGCGCGTTGAAGAAGTCGGCGAACACCGCGCGTGCGTTGTCGAGCAGCGCGTCCGTTTCGGCGCTCGACGGGTAGAGCCAGTGCGTGTTGGCGTTGTGCTCGTAGAGATACGACGTCATCGCGTCGCCCACCGCGCGCGGTACCTGCGTGCCGCCGGGCCCATCGAAGTACGCCACGGCATGCCCCCGCTCGCGCCGCGCGAGGGCGGGAAAGTCGGCGCGGATCGACTCGAGCTGGCGCGTCATGCGATCTCCGTTCCGGCCCACTGTTCCACGATCTTCACCGCTTCCACGTGATCGGCCTCCTCGCCAAGCGCGGCGTGGGCAATGCTCATCAGGTCGGCGGTGAGCTGAATGAGCGGTGTGGGCACCCGGTGATCGCGCGCCATGGCGGCGGCGATGCGAATGTCCTTGTCGAGCAGGGCGAGGCGGAAGGTCCGCGGAAACGCCCGGGTAAGCACGCGCTCGGGAAACAGGTTCATGGACGTATTGCTCCGCCCGCTCGACGCGTTGATCACGTCGAGCGCGACGTCCGCCTTCACCCCTGCCTTGGCCAGCGCGACGAGCCCTTCGCCGGCGCTCCAGATGTGCACGGCCAACAACGCATTGTTCACGGCCTTGAGCGCATCGCCCGCGCCCACCGGCCCGCAATGCACGATCTTCTTGCCGAAGACTTCGAGCACGGGACGCACCCGCTCCAGCAGCGCGTCGTCGCCACCCACCATCACGGTGAGCGTCCCCTGCTCCGCCCCCGCCACACCGCCACTCACCGGCGCATCGAGAAACCCGACGCCCCGCTCGGCGAGGCGGCCGGCGATGCGCTGCGAGGTGGCCGGATCGCCCGAGGTGCAGTCGACGAGCGTCGCGCCCCTCGCCAATCCGGCCAGCAGCCCGTCGGGCCCGTCGAGCAGCCCGTCCACGTCCGGTGATACCGTGAGACAGGTGATGACGACGTCGGCGCCGCGCGCCGCATCGGCGGGCGTGGCGGCGTGCCGGGCGCCATGCTCCGCGGCAAAGCCGGCGGCCTTGTCGGGCGTTCGATTCCACACGGTGAGCACGACATCCGGCGACGTCGCCAGACGCGCGGCCATGAGACGGCCGATGGCGCCGAGGCCGAGAAATGCGACAGAAGGCATTACGGGAGGTTCGAGGAGGCGGAAAGATCGTTGGTGGGTCCGGCGAACGTCAACGGAGCGTACGTGACACCGGGGGCGAGCAGCGCCCAGTGACGGGCGAGGGTTGGTTAGCTTGTACCGAGGCGCGACTCACCGTCCACTCCTCACCCCCATACGAGCGTGCTGACCCGTCTGAAGATCACCGGCATGTCCTGTCAGCGCTGCGTGCAGGCGGTGTTCACCGCGCTCACGCCCGTCCAGGGCATCCGCTCGGCCGACGTCACCATCGGCGGCGCGGAGATCGAGCACGATGGGCGCGCGACACTCCAGGCGCTCACCGAGGCGATCGCCGTGGCGGGCTACGACGTGGAGGGCGGAGAGGAGAATCGCCGGCGCCTGCCCCTGCTGTGACCGTGCCGGCGTGACCTCCGCGCGTTACCTTGGGAGGCTGATCGCCCCGCCCGTCGCCGAGGAGGACGCAACATGACGCCATCCCCGCACAATCCCGAGGAGCGTCCACTCGGCGCACTGCTCGCCCCGGACATCCTCGCGCTGCTCAGCGAGTCGCCGGCGCTGATCGCGGCCGAAACGGAGGAGCTCCACCCGAACGATCTCGCCGACGTCGCCGAGGCGATGCCGGCGGCCATGGTGCCGGTGTTCCTGGCTGCGCTGCCGATCGACCGGGGGGCCTCGGTGCTGGAATATCTGGACGAGGAGCTGCGGGCCGAGGTGCTCGAGGCGATGGCGCCGGAGCAGGCCGCCGCGCTCGTGAGCGCCATGACGCCCGACGAGCGCGCCGACGTGCTCGAGGAGCTCGACGAGGAGACCGCCGAGGACATCGTCGAGGAGATGCCCGACGAGGCGCGGCGCGAGACCGAGCAGCTGCGCCGCTACGAGCCCGACACCGCCGGCGGCCTGATGACGACCGAGTACGTCTCCGTCGCGGCCAGCACGTCCATCGAGGAGGCGCTGCGGAAGGTCCGCGTGATCGCGCGCAGCGGCAAGCGCGAGGCGATGCACGCCATCTACACCACCGACGACGACGGGCAGCTCGCCGGCGTCCTCTCCCTGCGCGAGCTGCTCGCGGCGCCCGAAGGCGGAACGCTGGCCGACGTCGCGTGGACGGAGGTCCAGAGTGTCTCGCCCTACGCCGACCGGGAGGAGGTGGCGCGCGTGATCGCCAACTACGATCTCGTCGTCGTGCCCGTGGTGAGCGAGTCCAATCATGTGATGGGCGTGATCACGGTGGACGACGTGATCGACGCCATGCAGGAGGAGCAGACCGAGGACGTGCAGAAGTTCGGCGGCATGGAGGCGCTGGACGAGCCGTACATGCAGATCGGGTTCGTGCAGATGATGCGCAAGCGCGGGGGCTGGCTGAGCATCCTGCTCGTGAGCGAGATGCTGACGACTTTTCCGATGCAGTATTTCGACGAGGAGCTCAAGAAGGTGGCTGCCCTGGTGCTGTTCGTGCCGCTGGTGATGAGCGCGGGCGGCAACTCCGGCTCCCAGGCCACGTCGTTGATCACGCGCGCCATGGCCCTGCGCGAGATCTCGTTGCGCGACTGGTGGCGCGTCGCGCTGCGGGAGCTGCCCACCGGCCTCGCGCTCGGCGCGATGCTCGGCCTGATCGGCGTGATGCGGATCGCCCTGTGGCAGAAGCTCGGCATCTTCAGCTACGATCCGCACTGGGAGCTCATCGCGCTCACGATCGGGCTCTCGCTCGTGGGGATCGTCACCTTCGGGTCCATGGCGGGCTCCATGCTGCCCTTCCTGCTGCGCCGCGCCGGCTTCGATCCGGCGAGCGCGTCCGCTCCAATGGTCGCCACCCTCGTGGACGTGGGCGGCCTCGTGATCTACTTCAGCGTCGCGCTGCTCGTGCTGGGCAGCACGCTGCTGCGGTGATGCTGGCGAGCAGCGAGACGACGGCGGCGCGCGCGACGCTGCTCGTCCTGTTCAGCGCGGCCTGCTTCGGCTCCATCGCGATTCTCGTCACGCTGGGGACAGCGAGCGGCGCGCGGCTCGTCGACCTGCTCGCCTGGCGATACCTGGTGGCCGCGGCGCTGCTCGTGGTGGTGGGCGGCGGCATCGCGCCGGCGCGCGCCGTCGGCCGCCGCGCCCTGCCGCTGCTCGTGCTGGCCGGAGGCGGCCAGGCGGCCATCGCGTTCGTGAGCCTCTCGGCCCTGCGATACATCCCCGCCGCCACGTTGACCTTCCTGTTCTATACGTATCCGGCGTGGGTCGCCGTCGGCGCGGCGCTGCGCGGCACCGAGCCGCTGACCGGGCGGCGCGCGCTCGCCCTGCTCCTCTCGCTCGGCGGCATCGCGCTCATGGTGGGCATGCCGGGCGCGGGCGTGCTGCATCCGACGGGGGTGCTCCTCGCGCTCTCGGCGGCCCTGCTGTATGCGCTGTACATCCCCACCATCGGCCATCTCGGGCGCGGGCTCGCGCCAGCCGTCACCTCGTCGTTCGCCGCCGGCGGCGCGGCGGTGGTGCTGGTGATCGCGGCGTCGGCAGGCGGCGGGCTCGCGCTGCGATTTGCGCCGCTGGGGTGGCTGGTCATCGTACTCCTTGCGGTGCTGTCCACCGTGCTGGCGTTCATCGCCTTTCTGCGCGGGCTCGCCGTGCTGGGGCCCGTTCGCACGGCCATCGTGAGCACGGTGGAGCCGTTCTGGACCGCGGTGCTGGGCAGCGTCGTGCTCGGTCAGCAACTCGGCCCCCGGACGCTGCTCGGTGGGGTGTGCATCGCCGCTGCGGTGGTGATGCTGCAGATGACGTCGGACGGAAGGACGGACGCCGGCGCGCCGCGATCCATGCGTGGCGGCCTGACGGGAAACCCTTAGCTTTCGGCTCCCCCAGTGGAGCGATCGCATGGAAGAGCTGCACCTGACCATCGAAGGAATGACCTGCCAGCACTGCGTTCGCGCCGTGGAGGGCCGCCTGCGTCAAGCGCCCGGCGTGCAGGTGGACAGCGTGGCGATTGGGTCTGCCCATCTGCGATATGACGCGTCCAAGACGAATCCCGCGGCGCTCGCCGAGCTGCTCGCCGACGAAGGATACACGGCATTCACCGCGTAGCGGCACACCGGGAGCTGGTATGGGGTAGTGAACGGGAGCGATGATCGTCGTCGCCTCGCCACCCCGTACAGGAGCCCGCTTCATGCAACACTCACTTCGTCTCATCGCCGGTCTCGCCGTGCTGTATCCGGCGAGCGGCTGCGCCTCGCTGAACAAGAAGGAGACCGGCGCCATCATCGGCGCCTCCACGGGTGCCGCCGTCGGCGCCGCCGTGGGCCGCGCGAACGGCTCCACCGCCAGGGGCGCCATCATCGGTGCCGCCGTGGGGGGAACCGCGGGCGCGGTGATCGGGCATCAGATGGATCAGCAGGCGAAGGACATCAAGCAGAATATTCCCGGCGCCATCGTCGAGCGCGTGGGTGAAGGCCTGCAGGTGACGTTCGATTCGGGCCTGCTCTTCGCGTACGACTCCGACGTGCTCAGCACCGAGGCAAAGAAGAATCTCGCCACGCTCGCCTCGAGCCTCGACCGATACCCGGGCACCGATCTGCTCATCGTCGGCCATACGGATAGCCGAGGAACCGACGAGTACAATCGGTCGCTCTCGGCACGCCGCGCCGCCGCGGCCGAAACCTATCTCGCCGGGCAAGGCGTGTTGCGCACGCGCGTGCGTTCCGCGGGCAAGGGTGAGTCCGAGCCGGTCGGGACGAACGAGACGGACGCCGGTCGCCAGCAGAACCGCCGAGTGGAGGTCGCGATCTATGCGAACGAGACGCTCAAGGCCGAAGCGGCCAGGCGGAATGGCGTGAACTAGGCGTACGCCGGATGCGCGAACCAGCAGTCGAGTGCCACCGCCGTACCCGACGCGGTGGCTACTCGAGGACTGGTTCGCGCGGCGTCTCCCGCTCCCGTCGCACCACGATGGCTGCGCCAGCCAGCGCGATCGCCGCGAACGCGAACCACTGCAACGCGTAGAGCCGATGCGACCCTTCCGTGAGCACCGGCAGCTCGCGGCGCGACGGGCGGGTGGAGTCCACGCCATCGCCCACGGCCACCAGGTAATACGGCATCACCGGATACGGGAGCCGTGCGGTGATCTCGCTGACGCTCGCGCGGCGAATCAGGCGAGGATCCGCGCTCGTCGTGCCTGGCGCGGCGGCACTGTACAGCTCCACGTATCCCGACGCGTGCGCCGACTCGCCTTCGCGCCAGCGGGCCAGTTCCACGCTCCTGCCGTCGGGCGAATAGACCCAGCCGCGATTGACGAGCACCGCCGTGTCGCTGCCGGCGATCCGCACCGGCGTGAGCAGGTCCACGCCGGGAGAGCCTCGCCGCGTCCGCGCCGTCGCCACCAGCTCGTGCGCGTAATCATACGTGCCCGTCACGGTGGCCGGACGGTGGCGCGCCGCGCCCGTATCGCGCGGCAGGCGCACGAGGGGAATGGGCGCGCTGCGCAACTGTCGCGCAATGAGGATGTTGCGCGCCTGGCGCTCGTGCAGGCGCTCGAGCTGCCAGAATCCAAGCCGCGTGAAGAGACCCGCCGCCGCGATGGCGATGAGGCAGAAGAGGACCGTGCGCCATGACATGCCGGAAGCTACGGCGGCGTGCCGGCGGCAGCCACGGGCGCGCTAGTGCGCCGCCGCGCGCACCGTCACGTCGAACGCGGCGGTATGCACGCTCCCGCGCGACCGCAGCTGCAGCCATACTCGGTAGTCGCCGGCCGACGGAAACGCATACGGAAACGCGATCTCGCGCAGGGGCGCCGCGGCGGACATGTCCATCGGCGCGTTCGCGAGCCGAAGCCGGCCGTCGGCGGTCGTGTCGCCCCGATTCCGCAGGGCGAACGCCGCCTGCGACGCCATCGACGAGGTGCCCGATGGGTGGAGGTGTATGAACACTCCGCCGTCTCGGCGCATCACCACGGCGTGGCCGTGCATGCCCAGGTACGGCTCCACCTGCACCGGACCGCCGGTGGCGTCGCGCAGGCCGAAGCGGACCGCGCCCATCGCCCCGACGACAGGCTGCGCCGCGCCGGCCCAGGTGGCGACGAGGCCGTCGCCGAGCGCCCGCTCGCTGCCCGGCCCGCGCACCGCCGTGGCACCGCCCACATACACCGCATCGTCTGGCGGCAGGGTCGTCGCGCCCGCCGCGTCGAGCGCCGTCGTCAGGGCGAACGAGTCGACGAGCGTGCGCTCGTAGCCGCTTTCGTGCACCACATCCGCGTACACGCGGTATCTGCCTGCGGGCAGTGCGGGGAGCGGCGTGACGAAGCTCGTGCGGTCCGGCATCGCGGGATGCGCGTGCACGAGAACGTCCAGCGAGTCCGCGTGCACGATGAACATGTGCGCCATCTTGCCGTGATCCGGCATGATCGGCGTAACGCCGCCCTTCGCCCACGCCGGATCCGTCACCGTGAGGGTGAGCGAGGCTACGCCGGAGAGGGTGGAGACGGCGGACCGGGTCGGGACCGGCTTGTACAGGGTTCGGCGGTACGCCGCCGCTTCCGCCTGCCACCAGTTTGCGCCTCCCAGCCCGATGAACGCCACCACCGGGAGGGCGAGGGCGGCCGCCAGCCGAGCGCGGCGCCGGCGCGCCGGCGACATGCTCTCGCCGACGGGGACGAGGCTCTCGCCCACCGCGGCGTGCACCGCGGTCACCATGCCCACGGCGAGCAGCGTCCCGAGCGCGGCGAGCAACCACTTGAGGCTGTTCCCGAGCGCGAGCTGTCCTGTCGCCACGGCGCCCACCGGCACGATGGCCGTGCCCGAGCCCGCGGTTCCGCTGAGCACGACATTCACGCTGTACGATCCGTTCCGCATCATCCAGAGCGTGCCGCTGAAGCCGCCCCTGGTGCCGGCCACCTTCGTGGCCTCGTCGCCAGCGGGCGCGCCAGCGGTGCCCGCGTTCCAGTACACGGGCACCACGACGACGCGCGTCACCCGCGGATCGGCCGACTGCACGTACACGTCGGCGATCCCGGGCACCACTGTCGGTGGCCGAACCACGATGTCCACGTCGTACGGCCCCGCCTTGCCGGAGAAGAAGATGTCCGGGCTGCCCACGTGTGCCGCGAGCAGCACCGCGAGCGAGAGCGCAGCCATCGATCGCAGGGACGACGCGCCGCGGCGCATCAGCGGTTCACTCGCGTCATCCACCGGCCCCACGCGAGCCCGACGGCGCTGGACGCCGTGGCATAGGCGAGCGCGATGACGGCGTGCCGTATCAACGATGGCTCGCCCTCGCGCGCGGTGCGGAACTGGAAGGAGAAGTGCTCCGACTGCTGCGGCTGCCAGTAGACGAAGTTGTCGGTGTGAAAGAACCAGTTGCGGCCGTACTGCATGAGCACATCGGCAAAGGGCCACTGCACGGCGGCAAACGTGACGAGGAATGCCGCGCCGAGCGCCAGCGCGGCGCGCCAGGTGGCCCACGTCTGCACGCGTTGCCACACGAGATCGATCGCCAGGGCCGGCACGATCAGGAGCAGCGGGAAGTCCAGCGGCACGTAGTGCGTGATCGGCTGGTAGATGGGTCCGAGCTTCGGCGTCGCCTGGAACAGCATCAGCACCCAGCCCGTGCCAGCCATCGTGAGCATGTACACGGCGGCGGCGATCGTCGCGGGCCACCGCGAGCGGCCCGCCACCGCCACAGCCACCAGCAGAAAGGGAAATCCGATGGACAGCGCGCGATAGAAGCTGCCGAAGTGCATCGCCCGCCGCTCCGACCACTCGAGCAGCAGAATGGCGAGGATGGTGAGGAACAGTCCGGACGCCGCCGAAAAAAGTAGAGACGCGCGCGTGCGCGACCGGTCATCCGCGCGGTTCTGGAGCGCGAGGGTACGCAGCAGCGCGCCGAGCACGATCCCCATCATCCCCACGAGCAGTAGCACGTGCGGCGGGCTGATGATGCGGACGTCGAGCCCGTAGGCGTTGTGCCACCAGTCGTCGAAGGGCGCGGAGGTCAGCATGGCCCCGCAGCCGAGGACCGCGACCCAGGCGCCGAATGGGGCGCGGAATCCCCAGAACGACACCGCGCTCGCCTTCTGCTCGGCGGTGCCACGGAACGTCGTGTGCAGCGCGAGCGCTCCCGAGCCGAGTCCGGCGATCAGGCCGCCGCCCTGAATGAGGAGGTGCGCCGGCGTCCAGAAGGTGTCGCGGCCGATGGACATGTGCCAGGAGATATCCCAGATCAATCCGATCACCACCATCGTGGCCGCGGCCACCACGGCGTAGGCGTGCAGCGCGAAGTCGGTGGTGCGCGACGCACCGGCGGCACGCGGGGCGACGTAGTCCCGCGCGAGGGCGGGATCGAGCGTGGTAGCCATGGTGACCTGGTCGGAGTCGGCGTGGAGCGGGATGGGAGGGCGGGCGTGACGATCAGAACAGCGACATCTGCTCGCCGAGCGTCGCGGGGTCCACCGGGGTCTGCCTGAGGTGCTGCTGAAGATCCCGCGCGCTGGTCGGCGAGTGCCCGGCAAAGTGGTTGTTCACGTATCCGTAGACCTTCACCCCCTTGAGAGCGACGGGCCACAGGACGCGGGCCCACTCCTCGAGCTCGCGGGTGCGATCGATCTGGATGCGCGAGTAGTCCACGATGTCGCGATTGGCGCCCATCCATCTCACGTACAGAAAGCCAGCCGTGGGGCGTACGGCGAGGGCGAGCATTTGTTTCCGGGGGATCCAGCGCGCGTCGGTGAGCGTGAGTGCCACGCCGTGCTCTGCCAAGAGCGCCAGCACGCCGTCCTGAATCCATCCGCGGTGGCGAAACTCGATGGCAAAGGAGATGTCCCTGGGGAGCGACGGCAGCAGACGGGCCAGTGCCGGCAGTTCCACGGGACCGAAATCGGGACCGAGCTGGATGAGCACCGGTCCCAGCTTGTCGCGGAGCTCGCGCGCCCGGTCGTAGAACAGGGCGGCCACGTCGTCGATGTCACGCAGGCGGCGCTCGTGGGTGATCTCCTGCGGCAGCTTGAGCGCGAAGACGAAGCCCGGCGGCGTGCGCTCGTACCAGCCGCGCACCGTCCGCGCGGCCGGGACGGCGTAGAAGGTGGAGTCCACCTCCACCGTATCGAAGGCACGCGAGTAGATGGACAGATAGTCCACCGGCCGCGTCCCGACCGGGAAGAACGGACCGACCCAGGCGTCGTAGTTCCAGCCCTGCGTGCCAATGCGGATGCCCTCGCCCATGCGAGAGGATCGCGCAAGGCCGGGCCCGCTGTCAAGCATCGGGCCGCGCCGTCGCTCGTCCGCAGCCTGAAATGAGGGTATCGAAATTGCCATTCCCACGGTCAATCTGCACTCATCCACTCAGGGGAGGAATCATGGACAATCGCGACTCGACAGACGGCCGCATCGAAGCGGCGAAGGACTCGGCGCTGGGCAAGCACGACAGCCACCCGAGCCATGTTGACGAGGCGGGAGAGGCGGTGGGCGGGATCGGCGGGGTGCTGGCCGGCGCGGCCATCGGCTCGCTCGGCGGGCCGGTCGGCACGCTCATCGGCGGCATCGCCGGCGCGATGGGCGGATGGTGGGGCGGACGTGCGGTCACGGAAGCGGCCAGCAAGCTCACCAAGGACGACGACGACTACTATCGCAATGCGTACGAATCGTCTCCCAATCGCCTTGCCGACCGCTCCTACGACGACGTCCGGCCGGCGTATCACCTCGGCCAGGTGGCGGCGCACAATCCCGACTACGCCAACAAGAACTGGAACGAGGTGCAGAGCGATCTGCAGCGCGGCTGGTCGGGCGACCACGCCAAGAAGTACGGAGAGTTCTCCACGGTGAGCGGGTACGCTTCCGAGGGGTTCACGCGCGGCCGCTCCACGCTCGGCAAGGCAGCGGGCGCCACGGCTGCCGCAGCGTCCACGGTGGGCAACAAGGCCGCGAACGTGGTGGACGACATGAAGGACCGGGTGGATGGCAATCCGGCGTCCAAGCCGGGACCGGACTCCACGGATTCCGCGCGCCGGATGGACTCGCGCTGATTCCGGAGGGCAATGCGCCCCGCGCGCATCGCCCTCCTCACCGGTACGTCTCGAAGAACCCCGCTCCCGTTCCGGCGAGCGGGGTTCCTCGTATCCGCCCCGAAATGGTCGCCGTCCCCTTCATCTGCACGAAGTACGGTCGCGCGAGCGCACGAGCGGCGAGCGCCTCGCCACGCTCGATCAGCGCGAGGCGCGTATCGCTCGCACTCGCATCCTCCACCTCGAGCACGAGGCGCAGCGTGTCGGCGCCGCGGACATCCACCATCTCCCCGCGCGACGGGATGCGGATGGCCCGCCCGTTCACTCGTGTCGTGCGTCCGTCCTCGTAGATGACGCGGCGTGGACGAAACAGCGCGAGAAACCCCGAGGAGTCCACGACATACACGAACAGCGGCTGCGGGGCGGCCACGCTGTCGGGTGGCTCGATCCGCCCGTAGAGAACGGTATACTGGCCGGCGCGCGCAGCACCCCACTCCCACGTGACCCCGCGCCACACGCCCCAGTTGTGATCGTGATACGCCTGCACGCCGTCGTATCGCGTGCACGACTCCGCCACGCACAGCTGCCCCGACGCGCTGGCGCGCAGCGCGGGCACCACGTATCCGCTCACCACGCCGCTCGTGAGCGCCGCGCCGGGAAAGTACGCCCCCGGCGCAGGCGCCACGACCAGATCGAGCCGCACCGGCAGCGTGGTACCGTCTTCCCGCGCCTCGGCGTGCACCCGATAGTCGCCGTTGGGCAGCACCGTCACCGCCGATGCGCCGATGCGCAGATCGGCATCGCCCGTGGAGTAGCGCACGCCGGTGGAGGGCACCGTGCTCGTGAACCGGCGCGCGGGACGTCCCTGCTCGTGCAGGGTGACGAGTACCTGGCCACCCCACTTGCCGCCGCTGTCGCCCACTGCTCCGCCAAGGATGAACGACACGAACGCCCAGCTCCGCCGATCGGCGCTCATCACGTTGAAGTAGTGCCACTCTCCCCAGCTCGGATCGCCCTTCGCCTCCGGCGGCGGCTCGTGGAAGCGGTCGATGTCGTGACGAAGCTCCGCCGGCGTGGGCGCGCGCCAGCGTCGGTCGAGATCATCGTCCGACCAGCTCCCCATCGTGAGCGTCGGGGCCGCGCCCACCGCGGCGGTGAGGGAGGGGATGTCCGCCGACGCGCGCACGGGGAGCTCGCGGCCGTCGGCCGTGCGGAGGTACACGAGCTTGCCCTCGATCTGCGGCGCGGCGGCCGACACGGCGGCGCGCAGCCGCGGCGCGGCCAGCAGTTGCTGGTGGATGAAGCGCGCATGGTCGATGGAGAAGAACAGGCCGCCCAGTCCACCGGTCTTCAGCACCTCCACGTCCACCCCCTCGGGGAGCACGGTGATGGTGCCGCCGCCCACCAGCTTCTCGTCCTGTGCCTGCTCCAGCAGCGCTTCGCCGATGGAAAGCAGCACGATCATCACCCCCACGCCCATGGCGAATCCGAAGAGCAGGAACAGGCTGCGCCACGGCTTGATCGTGAGATTGCGCAGTGCGAGCAACCGGATCATCTCGCCCGCTCGTCTCCCACCACGACGCCGTCGCGCATGTGGATCACGCGCCTGGCGGCACTGGCCAGGCTCTCGTCGTGCGTGACGACGACGATCGTGGTCCCGTCGGCGTTCAGCCGTTCGAACAGCGCGATCATCTCGGCGCCGGTCCGCGCATCGAGCTCGCCGGTGGGCTCGTCGGCCAGCAGCAGTCGCGGACGGTTGGTCAGCGCGCGGGCGATGGCGACGCGCTGCTGCTCGCCGCCGGAGAGCTGCGACGGTCGATGGGCGGCACGACTGCCAAGTCCCACGTACTCCAGCAGTTCCTGCGAGCGCGCACGACGCGCCGCGCCCTTCAGCCCCGCTTCCGCCAGGGGGAGCTCCACATTCTCGCGCGCCGACAGCGCCTGCATCAGATAGAAGCGCTGAAAGACGAACCCGATGCGCGTGAGTCGAAAATCCGTGGCCCGCGCGTCGCCGAGCTGGTCGACACGCTCGCCGGCGATCGTCACGGTGCCGGAGGTCGGCCGGTCGATCACGCCGAGCAGATTGAGCAGTGTGCTCTTGCCGCAGCCCGAGGGCCCCACGATGGCGACGTAGTCGGACTGGCTCACGGAAAAGGACACTCCGCGCAGCGCGGCCACGCGCTCCGCGCCCATCTCGTACTCGCGTATCAGATCGCGGACGACCACGATGTCGTCGCTCATCCCACCGCCTCCTGTCGCAACGTGGTCGCGATGGGCAGCGACGCGCTGCGCCACGAGGGATAGATGCCGGCGAGCACGCCGCTGAGCGCGAGCAGGCCGAGCGCCGTCCACGCGGCGCGCGGCTGGAAGAGAAAGAAGTCGATGCGCTCCGGCAGTCCGGGAAAGCGCGCGAGGATGGAGTTGAGGTAGCGTCCCGTGACGAGACCGAGGACGAGGCCGAGCGGCGCGGCGACGATCATCAGCGCGGCGGCTTCCAGCACGATCTGCGCAACGATGCGCCACCGCTGCACGCCGATCGCCCGCATCACCGCGATCTCGCCCACGCGCTCGTTCACGGAGACGGTCACCAGCGTGGTGACGAGCAGAAATCCCACGGTGAGGCTCACCGCGCCAAGGATGGCCGCGAGCTGCCGGAAGTAGCTCAGTCGTTGGTCCACCTGCGCGAGCGCCTCGCTCGTGGAGATCACGGTGACGCGGGGCAGCAGCTTTTCCAGCGCCGCGCGCGATGCCTCCACGTCCGCACCAGGCCGCAACTGGACCATCGCCAGCGAGATCCGCCCCGCGGCGTCGCTGCCCTGCATGGCGCGAAGGGTGGAAATAGGCAGCGCCGCACCGCGCTGCTCCGCCGCCATGTAGATGAAGCGCACGCGGCCGGCGACCACCAGGTCGCGCTCGCCCGACAGCGCGCGAAGCTGCGCGTCGTATCCGGCGGCGGCGCGCACGGTGTCGCCCACCCGGCGTCCGATCGCGCGGAGCAGCGCGTCGTTGGCCACCAGCTCGTTGGCGCCGGCTGGATGCCGTCCCTCCACGAGCTCGTAGTCGCCCTGCACCGCCGGCTCCAGGCCGAGCGCCGCGGCGCTCACGGTGCTGGTACCGGCGGGAATGTGCAGTTGCCCGCCGAGCACCGGGCTCACGCGCATCACCTCGGAACGGCCGCGCACCAGCGCCACGAGGGAGTCGGCATCGCGGATGGTCGCCTCGGTGTCGAACGGCAGCGTGCCTTTGGGTGAAAGGCGGAGCTGGAACCCCTGCGAGAGCAGCAGGCCGCGGAACGACTCGCGCATGCCGGTGGCGAGCATCACCATGTCCAGCAGCATCGCCGACGACACGGCGATGCCGAGGATGGCAAGCAGGGTGCGGGCCCGATGGCGGAGCAGCGAGGCGGCGGCGAGCGTGAGGAGCATGCGGCTACCGGCCGAACAGCGCGAGCGGTGGCGTGCGCACCAGACGTCGCGCAGCCAGCCAGCCAGCGACGATCCCCAGCACCAGCGAGAGCGAGACGGCCAGCACGACGGTCTCCCGCGTGAGCACCGAGAAGTTCAGCGGCGTGCGGTACACGGCGCGGTAGTGCGTGTTGACGAACCACGACACCGCCGCGCCGAGCGCCACGCCCAGCACGCTGCCCACGACGGCGATCACCGCCGCCTCGGCGACCACGCTGGCCACGATGGTGCGTGCCGAAATCCCCATCAGCCGCAATGCGGCGACGTCGCGCCGTCGCTCCTCCACCTTGAGCAGCATGATACAGAGGAGAAAGATCGCGCTGGCGAACACGGTGATCACGCCGATCGCCTTGTGGAAGCGGGACACGACGGCGAAGGTCCTGGAGGTGCCCACGGCGATGTCGCGCGAGCGGTGCGCCCGGAAGCCGAACGCGGCGTCGTTGATGCGGGCGAGGGCATCGCGCGTCGCCGCTTCGCCGCGCGTTGCCACGGCGAACCGGTCCACGCGGTCGCCGTAGCCGATGAGTGACTGCAGTTGCGTGAGGTGCAAGCGGACCCGATACTCGCTGCGGGCGATCTCGGCGGGATCGGCGCCGCGCCGCACGATGGCGCTCACGATGGCGCTGTCGCCCGGCTCGCCGGGCGACGCGGCAAGAACCAGTCGGTCACCCACTCGCAGTCCCGCGTCGGCCGCGAGCCGGGAGTCGATGGCGATGGTGCGCGGCTCGCGCTCCCGACGCGCCGGACTGCTCGGCGACTGCGGCGGCGATGCCGCGAGCACGAGCGCGGTGGCGAGAGCGAGGGAGAGGATCATGACGGCGAGAGGGGAACGGCGTCGTACCGCGGCGCGTTCCCGCCAGTCACGAGCAGTCCGCTATCGTGCCGGCGTGGCCCAGGCTGTGGCGTCCTTGAGCGCGTGACGCGTCTCCTCCAGCGTGTACGACGGCTCGGCGAACACGGCCACTCCGCGCTCGAGCAGGTAGGCCCCGAGCATGAGCTCGAGCACGCCCGTGACCAGCGCGCCCACCCACATGTGCCCATCCGCCAGGCGTCCAATGAGCGTGACGAGACACACGGTGACCGCCGTGAGCATCACGACCGCCGCCCCGAAGGCGAGCGCAAGCCACAGCACACCCTTCGTGGCCCGCTTCACGCTGTCCTTCGCTTCCAGCCTCGCGAGGTGCACCTCGTTGGTGACGAGGCGCTTGGAGTCGTCGGTGAGACGGCGGATGAGGTCGGGAATCCCCGCGTCGGTATCGGTCAGGCTCGGCAAGACGGTCACGGCTTCCTCCACGAGGCCGGCGGTGAATCACAGGGGCGTGGCGGGGCAAGGAGCGTTCCCGCGACCGTTGGAGTCACTCGGCGCTCGCGGCGTCCACGTACACCTGCGTCGCCAGCCCCACGCCGATGACTCGCGTCGAGCCGCCGCCCGCCTCGTCCACCCAGAGGGTGATCGGGCCCTCGAAGGGCGCGCGTTCGAGGATGCGCAGCACCGAACCGGGACGGATGCCGAGCTCGGCCAGATAGCGCAGCCGCTCGGCGTCCTCGTCCTGCACGTGACAGACGCGCACGCGCTCGCCGGTGCCCACCTCCGCCAGCGTGCGCGACGCCACCTCGGCCACCACGCCGTCGCGCGACGGAATGGGGGCGCCATGCGGGTCGTGGAGCGGATCGCCCATCGCCGACGCCATGCGCTCGATCAGCTCCTCCGACGCGGCGTGCTCCAGCCGCTCGGCCTCGTCGTGCACCCGGTCCCACGGATAGCCGAGTATCTCGGTGAGGTAGCACTCCAGGATGCGATGGCGGCGCAGCGTGCGCAGCGCGGCGCGGCGCCCGTGGTCGGTGAGACGCACGCCGCGATAGGGCTCGTGCGTGATCAACCCCTGGTCGGCCAGCCGGCGCACCATCCCGCTCACGGACGCCGCGGAGATCGCGAGGCGCAACGCGATGTCGTTGGTGGACGCTGGCTCCCCGACGCGCTCGAGATCGTAGATCGCCTTGAGGTAATCCTCGACGGGACCGCTGAGCGGATGCGGCGCGGGGGCGGGGTTCATCATCTCGATGGCGGCTGCCGACGGGGCGCGCCGCGCACCATGAGCACGGGAATGGACGTGCGATGCCGCAGCTCGTTGGCCACGCTGCCGCGGATGAGATCCTGCACGCCCTTGTGGCCGTGGGTGCTCATCGCCACCAGATCGCACCCTTCCCGCTCCGCCGCCGCCGCGATCTCGGTGCTGGGATCACCGCCGGCCAGCACGCATTCGGCCCGCACGCCCCCTGCTTCGAGCAGGTCGCAGAGCGCCTCGATGTACTCCCGGTCCGATTTCATCTCCTCGCTCTCGCGCAGATCGAGCTGGAGCTGATTGCGCGCCGCCCAGCCATCGGCCACGTGGATGAACACCACCGATGCCTGGCAATGGAGCGCGAGCGCGCGGACGTGGGCGACGATGGCGTCGTCGTAGTCCGAATGCTCCACGGGGACGAGGATGCGTTGATACACGGCGCGCCGGTGAGATGCGGTGCGAGGCGGCTCACGTCAGGTGAGCCACCCCCGCACCGTCTGGATGAGCAGCCACGCGTTGAGCGAGGCGATGACGAACGCAATCAGATATGCCAGCACCTTGAGCCACGTGGGGTTCGCGAACCGCCCCATCTTCAACTTGTCGCTCGTGAACATCACCAGCGGAAACACGGCGAACGACAGTTGGAGGCTCAGGATGACCTGGCTGAGGATGAGCAGCTTGGCCGTCCCCGACTCCCCATACAAGATGGAGACGATGACCGCCGGCACAATGGCGATCAGGCGGGTGATCAGGCGACGCAGCCAGGGACGGATGCGCAGGTCGAGGAATCCCTCCATCACGATCTGCCCCGCCAGCGTGCCCGTGAGGGTGGAGTTCTGTCCCGACGCGAGCAGCGCCAGGGCGAACACCGTGCTCGCGCCGGCGCCGAGCAGCGGGGTCAGCAGCTTGTAGGCATCCTGG
This sequence comes from Gemmatimonadaceae bacterium, assembly GCA_046598315.1. GTDB lineage: Bacteria > Gemmatimonadota > Gemmatimonadetes > Gemmatimonadales > Gemmatimonadaceae > AG11. The sequence continues at coordinate 42,302 of JBKJIY010000053.1, read as the reverse complement.
ATCTCGGCGACTTCCTGATTGCCCGTGGTGTGGAAGCTCGCTGCGGCCACGATGAGGATGGCGGCGTTGATGAACAGGGCGAACGACAGCGCGATCGTGGAGTCCACGAAAGCATACCGTACAGCTTCCCGCTTGCCCTCGTGGGTCTGCTCGTACTGGCGCGTCTGCACGATGGACGAGTGCAGATACAGGTTGTGCGGCATCACCGTGGCACCGAGGATGCCGATGGCGAGGTAGAGCTTTCCGGGATCGCTGACCACGCTGGTCTGCGGGATGAACCCGCGAAGCACGGCCCCCACCTCGGGCTGGGCGAGCAGCAGCTCGAAGAAGAAGCAGGCGCCCACCGTGGCCACGAGCACGATCACCAGCGCCTCCAGCAGGCGCACTCCCTTGCTCTGCAGGTAGAGGAGCAGCAGGACGTCGAGCGCCGTGATGCAGACGCCCACCGGCAGCGGAATGCCGAACAGGAGGTTGAGGGCGATGGCCGATCCGATCACCTCGGCGAGGTCGCAGGCGGCGATGGCGATCTCGCACATGAACCAGAGGACCATGGAGACCGGCTTGCTGTAGTGGTCCCGGCACGCCTGGGCGAGGTCGCGGCCCGTGACGATCCCCAGCTTGGAGGCGAGTCCCTGCAGCAGGACGGCCATCAGGTTGGAGACGAGAATCACGCTCAACAGCGAGTATCCGTACTTGGACCCGCCGGCCAGATCGGTTGCCCAGTTGCCGGGATCCATGTAGCCCACGGCCACCAGATAGCCGGGCCCGGCAAACGCGAGGATCTTGCGCCACTTGCTCGCGCCGGACACAGGCACCGAGCGGTACACCTCGGCCAGGCTCGGTGCAACGCGTGCTCGGCGCCATCCCGCGTCCGGCGGGGCTGCTGGGGTGTCGCGTCGAGAAGACATCGGTGAGCACCAGACATGATGAAGGCGCGATCATCTGCGAGCGCGCCATGGTTTCGTGGTCCCTAATCGTATTTTACGGCGAGGGGAACGCAACGGCGCCGGCCCTCGCCATTCCTGCCGCGTCAGCGAGGCGGCCCGATGACCACATCGTCCATCGACTCGCCCTCCGGCGGCTCGCCCAGGTAGCCGAGGAACTGGCGCAGCGCGCGCTCCGTGAGCCCCCACACGGTGTGCTCACCGTGCTGGAAGATGCTCACCTGCCGCTCGCCCCCGCGCGCGGCGACGCGGCCGGTGCCCCAGGCGCTCGGCGCGCGCAGCGCGGAGAGCGGCACCCAGAAGGCACTCGCCACCTCGTGGCTCGGATGGAGCTCCACGTCCGACCGCACGATCGCTACATACGGCCGGATGACGATGGGTGGCAGCAGTGGCGAGCGGGGGCGTAGCTCATCCAGGTGGCCGAGCACGCGGCCGTCGCGCGCCACGTCCACGCCGGTCTCCTCGCGCGTCTCGCGCACCGCGGTGTCCTCCAGGTCGCGGTCCTGCGGTTCCATGCGCCCACCCGGACAGGCGATGTGCCCGCTCCACGGATCGCCGTCGTGGTCGGCGCGCTTGATCAGCAGCAGCTCCGGCTCCCCGTCGCCGCGGGCCCGCAGCGTGAGGAGGATGGCGGCGCGGCGCACCCGCTCCTCCACCTCGACGATCACGCCCGGGCGCTCGCGCAGCGCGCGCTGCAGCCGGGCGACGAAGGCGTTCGCCGCGAGCTCGTCGAGCTGCCGCTGCGTCATCCGTCGATGTCGCCCCCCGACTCGGCCCAACCGCGGAAGCCGCTCGAGAGCGAGCAGACGTTCGTGTAGCCCATCTGCTGCATCACGTCGGCGGCGAGGGCGGACCGGTTGCCACTCGCGCAGTAGATGACCACCTCCGCGTCACGCGGTACGGCCGCCTCGATCTTCGTCTCCAGGTTGCCGCGCGAGATGTGGACCGCGCCGGGAATCCGGCCGAGGTTCACCTCCTGAGCGTCGCGCACGTCGAGAAAGGTCGCCGTGCCCGCGCGGTGCTTGTCCAGCGCTTCGGCGGCGGTGACCTCGCGTATGCGGGTCTTGGCTTCCTTGATCAGGTCTGTACCGCTCTTCATGCGTGCTCCGTGGGTGTGGTGTCACTGTGGAGAGTCGGGACCGCGATGCGCGAGGGCGGCATCATAGCTGTACGCGCAGCGTATGCGCGTCGGCGTCGAGCGCGGCGCGCGCGCCAAGCGGAAGGGTCCACTGATCGTCGATGTGGCCCAGCGGGATGCCGGCGACCGCGGGGACGCCCGCCAGCTCCGCCATGTCGCGCAGCACGTCATCGAGCTTGCGCGACATCACGTCGTGCGAGGGCGTGCCCTCGCTGAACTCGCCGATGGCGATGCCGGCCAGGCCCGAGAGCGCGCCGCTCATCAGCAGTTGCTGCAGCATGCGGTCGATGCGATAGGTGGGCTCGCCCACGTCCTCCAGCACGAGGATGGCTCCGGAATAGTCGGGTGCGTAGGGCGTGCCGGCGAGGGCGGCGATTAGCGAGAGATTGCCACCCACGAGCGGTCCCTCGGCGCGCCCCGACCGCAGCGTGCGCGCGGCGGGGGCAATGCCGCACGGGTCGCGCGCTTCCATCACGGCACGCGCCAGCGACCTGCGCGAGAAGCGGGAGAGCGCGCCGCGCGCCGTCGGCCCGTGGTAGGTGACGACATCGCAGCGTGTGGCGACGGCCGCGTGGATCGCCGTGATGTCGGAGAATCCGAGCATCACTTTGGGCCGGCGGCGCAGCGCGTCATAGTCCAGCGACGCGAGCAGCCGCATCGACCCGTATCCTCCTCGCACGAACCACACCCCGTCGATCGTGTCGTCGGCCAGTGCGGCGTTCACGTCGGCGAGCCGGTGCTCGTCGGGGCCGGCGAGGTAGCCGTGGCGGGCGAGCACGTGCGCGCCGGGCACCGGCTCCCAGCCCAGGGCGCGCGCGTTCTCCACCGATTCCTCCAGCTCGCGCGGGTCGCGCAGTGGGCCGGCGGCGGCGACGAGCGCCACGCGCGCGCCGGGTCCGAGAGCGGGGGGGATTCGCATGCGGGCAACGTAGAGCGCGCCGGGAGCGGTCGCAACCGGACTCCCGCTGCTAGCTTGCCCTCGTGCGCCATCTCGTGCCCGTCCTGCTCGCCACTCCGTGGATCGTCGCGCCGCTGGTGACGGTGATCCGTGCGCGCCATTCCCGCTCGCTGGACGACGAACGCGGCATCGACGATGGCGACGCGCCCCTCGTGTCGCTCGTGATCCCGGCGCGGAACGAGGCGCGCAACATCGCCCGCTGCGCGCGTTCTGCGCTGGATAGTGCGTACCCACGGCTCGAGGTGCTCGTGGTGGACGACCATTCCACCGACGACACCGGCGCCATCGCCGCGGCGATTGCCCCGGACGACGCGCGGCTGCGCGTCGTCACGCCGGCGCCGTTGCCGGATGGGTGGTTCGGCAAGCAGTGGGCATGCGCCGCCGGTGCGAACGAGGCCGCCGGCGACATCATCGGATTCCTGGATGCGGACACGTGGCAGGCCCCCGACCTCGTCCCGCGCGTGATTGCGGCCATGCGCTCGCGCGGCGTGGACATGCTCTCCGTGGCCGGCGACCAGGAGATGGAATCGTTCTGGGAGCGGTTGATCCAGCCGCACCTGTTCGGCGTGATCCTCGCGCGCTTCGGCGGCACGGAGTCGGTGAACCGCTCGCGCCACGCCAGCGGGAAGATCGCCAACGGGCAGTGCATCTTCGTGCGCCGCGCGGCGTACGAGGCGCTCGGCGGGCACGGCGCCGTGCGCGACAAGGTGGCGGAGGATCTGGCGCTGGCACAGCGGTTCTTCACGGCGGGGTACGCGACGGCGCTGGTGCTTGGCACGGCGCAATTGAAGACGCGGATGTACACCTCGCTCGCCGAGGTCGTGGCGGGTTGGAGCAAGAACATCTACGCCGGTGGGATGTATGCCATGCCCTTCGGCGCGGTGGGACGGTCGCTGTACCCCGTGGTGCTGCTGCTCCCGGGCCTCATCGGGCTGCTGCCGGCGCTCATGCTGGCGCTGGCCCTGATGGGCGTGGCCAGTCCGGGCGTGCTGGTGTGGGCGTCGATCGCGACGGCGGGCAACCTCGGGTGGTGGCTGCTCGTCTACCGTTTTCTGAAGCTCTCGCCGATGTACGCGCTGCTGCATCCACTCGGCTCGGCCATGCTGCTGTACATGTCCGTGGTGGCCGTGGCACGCGGGCGGCGGGTGCGGTGGAAGGATCGAGAGTATCGCGCCGTGTAGCCGGCGCTCGTGTGGTGACGCGCGCGCTGGGCGGGTGACAGCGTCACGGAGCGGATGGGCGAGTGTGCGCGTGTGCGCACCCTCCGCCAGGCTGCCGAGCTTCTCGGTACATGCGATTCCATGGACCGGCTCGCCGCGCTGGCCGCGGCACTCGGCTTCGGCGCCTGTCCCGTCGCACTCGACGCGCGCGCCCGCACGTCGCTCGGCCTTGCGGATGAAGTGGAGGAGGCGCGCCTCGTGCAAGGCGTGGGTGCCCTGCGCGCGCTGCTCGTCGCCGGTGCTGGGGAGGTTCCCGTTCGTGCCTTGCTGTCCACCGTCGCCGTGGCGCTGGCGAAGCGGACGGCGCATGTGCTCTGGATCGTGCTTGCGGTCGATGGCGACCGCCGGGAGGCGGGGGTCGCCTGCTGGCCGGAGCACCCGCGGGCGCCGCGCCTCAGGGCGCTCGTCGTCCGGCGCCGGCATGTGGTGGCGAGCGACGCGGAGACGATCTGCGCGCTCGACGCCTGCGCGGGCGACGATGACCTGCTCGTGCACGCACGATGGTGCGAGGTGCTCGGCCGCGACGCGCTGTCGCGCCGGTTCTACCGCACGCTCGAGCAGCGCGTCAACGCCATGGCCGCCTCGCTCCTGGGCGTGCCCGCCGCTGACCGCGCGCAACTCGCGCTACTCTGCGCCTCGCGGCTGATCTTCCTCGGCTTTCTCCAGAGCAAGGGATGGCTCGACGGCGACAGGGCGTTCCTCTCGCGCCGCTTTGATGAATGCATGGCGTCGGGCGGACGGTTTCATGGCCGCGTGCTGCTGCCGCTGTTCTTCGGGACCCTCAACACGCCGTCGCGTCAGCGTGCTCCGGCGGCGCAGCGCTTCGGCGCGGTGCCCTTTCTCAACGGCGGGCTCTTCGCGCGCACCGCGCTGGAGCGGCGTCATTCCCGGGCGCGCTTTTCCGACGAGGTACTCGGCGCACTGTTCGCCCAGCTACTGGATGCCTTCCGGTTCACGGCACGCGAGGATCAGGAACACTTATCGGAAGCAGCGATCGATCCGGAGATGCTGGGCCGAGCATTCGAGTCGCTCATGGCCGCAGGGGAGCGGCGCACGAGCGGGGCGTTCTACACGCCCCACGCGCTCGTCGCTCATGTCAGCGAGCGTGCTCTCCTCGCGGCGCTGGGCACCCGAGGGATGCCGCCGGAGGCACTGACGGGTGCGCTCCACGGTACGCCCCTCCCCGCCGACGCCGCGGAGGTGATACGACGTCGCCTCCGGTCGTTCACCGTGCTCGATCCCGCATGCGGATCGGGTGCGTTTCTCGTCTACGTCCTCGAGCGTCTCGCCGATCTGCATCGTGCCGCTGGCGATACGCGGGATACCGCCGCCATCCGACGCGACGTGCTCTGTCGCGCCATCCACGGCGTGGATGTGAATCCGACCGCGGTCTGGCTGTGCGAGCTGCGGCTCTGGCTCTCGGTGGTGATCGAGAGCGACGAGCATCACGTCTCCCGCGTTCCACCGCTGCCCAATCTCGACTGCAACATCCGGGTGGGCGACGCGCTTTCCGGCGATGCGTTCACGCAGAGCGCCCTGTCGCCGAGACCAGTGACCGTCACGCGGCTCCGCGAGCGCTACGCGCGCGCCGCGGGAGCGCGCAAGCTGCCCCTGCGGAGAGCACTTGCTCTGGAAGAGCGACGTCGAGCGCTCGTCGATCTCGAGGGGCAGCTTCGGACCGTCGCCGCGGCGCGGCGCGAGCGCCTGACGGCCGCACGCAGTCCCGACCTTTTCGGGAATCTCACCGCGACGCCACGCGAGTGGCCGGCGCAGTCGAGAGCACTGCGACTGCGCGGCATGGCGCTGCGCCGAGAGATCCGGCGTATCGAGCAGGGCGGCGCACTGCCCTTCTCGTTTGCGTCGCACTTCGGCCATGTGCACGCGGCGGGAGGCTTCGGTCTGGTGATCGGCAATCCACCGTGGGTGCGACTCAAGAATATTCCGCTGGCATCGCGTGCCGGTCTCCGGGAACGCTATCGCGTCTTTCGGGACGCCGGATGGAACCCGTCGCTCGACGGCGCCGTTTCCCGCCCGTTCGGCGCACAAGCCGACCTGTCCGCCATCTTCGTGGAGCGAAGTGTGACCCTCACCGTATCCACCGGCATCGTCGCGCTCCTCGTGCCGGCCAAGCTCTGGCGCTCTCTCGCCGGCGGCGGCGTTCGGCGACTGCTCGCGTCCGACACCGAGCCACTCGCCTGCGAGGACTGGAGCGAGGCGCCGTCGAGTTTCGGTGCGGCAGTCTATCCGTCGGTATTGCTGGCGGCGCGCCGCTCGTCGGCGCCGTCGGGGGCAACGTGTCTGACCTCCGCGAGCATGCGGTGCAGCGTGCGGCGACGTTCGCTCCACCTCGAGTGGGACGTCAGCGCCACCGCGCTCCGGCTGCGCGCCGGCGACGCGGCGAGTCCGTGGCTGCTGCATCCTCCCCAGGTGCGTGCCGCCTTCGACCTGCTCGCGGCGCGCGGCATCCCGCTCGGCGCGCTGCCTTTTGGGCGGCCGACACTCGGCGTGAAAAGCGGATGCAACGAGGCGTTCATCGTGACGGTGCCTGCCGTTCAACGCCACGACGGCAGTGCGCTGGCGGCGGTGGAATATCGCGGCCGGCGAGCACGGGTCGAGCGCGCGCTGCTCCGTCCGCTGCTGCGAGGTGAGACCGTGACGGCGTGGCGGTCGGAGGCACCGGGAGACGCCATTCTCTGGACGCACGACGAGCTTGGCGCCCCTCTCCGGACGCTCCCGCCAGGCGCCGCCCACTGGCTGGCGCCATGGCGCCGTCGACTCTCGGCGCGAGCCGACCTCCGCGGCGCGAGCGCGTGGTGGACTCTCTTCCGTACCGACGCCGCCGACCGTGCGCGCACGCGCGTGGTATGGAGCGATTTCGGCCGCACGCCACGGGCCACCCTGCTCGACGCGGGCGATCCGACCGTTCCGCTCAACAGCTGCTACGTGATCGCCTTTGACGTTCGCGTGGACGCGCTCACCCTCATGGCACTGCTCAACAGCGCGCTCGTCTCGGCGTGGCTGAATGCCATCGCCGAGCCGGCGCGGGGCGGGTGGCATCGCTATCTGGCGTGGACGGTGTCGCTGCTTCCCCTGCCCGTGGACTGGCCACGAGCGCGGGAAATACTCGCGCCTCTCGCCGAGCAGGCGTTGCGCGGCGACGCCCCTTCCGCGGAGGCGCTGCTGGACGGTGCCTGCCGCGCGTATCGCGTGCGGCGCACCGACATGGATCCACTGGTGGCGTGGTGCCACTGACCGAGCTCCATCTGCGGGCGGCGCGTGCGCAGTTCGCGTCGCGGGTACCGGCCATCGGGCTGCCTCTGTCGCTCGGCGACATCGTGCTGCGGCCGAGCCAGCGGCGAAGCCTCGATCGAGTTCGCGCCGCCATCGCCCGACACGGCGGGTGCCTGCTCGCCGACGACGTGGGACGTGGCAAGACGTACATCGCGCTGGCGCTCGCCCGCGAGTATCGCGCGCCGTTGATCGTGGCGCCGGCGTCGCTGCGTGCCACATGGGAGATGGCGATGCGTCGCACCGAGGTCTCGTGTGCGTTCGTTTCCCACGAGGCGCTGAGCCGACCGGGTCGTGTCCGCCATGCGAGCGACTTGATCGTGGTCGACGAGTCCCACCACTTTCGCTCCCCCGCCACGAGGCGCCATGCTGCGCTGGCGGCCGTCGCGTGCACCGCCTCGATCCTGCTGATGTCCGCCACGCCGCTGCAGAATCGTCTGCGGGATCTATCGGCACAGGTCGCCCTGTTCCTCGGCGACTGCGCGTTCACGCTGCCTGCGGAGGCGTTGGCGTATCACGTGGTGCGCAATCCACTCCCGGATGACGACATGTTTCCGGCGCTGATGCGCCCTTGCTGGCTCTCGACGGCGACCGACGACACCCCATCGCTGCGCGCCATTCTCGCGCTCCCCCCTCCTCCCCGCGCCCTCGACGCCGGCGACGCCGGCGCGCTCAGGATGCTCTCGCTCGTCCGCGCATGGGCCTCCAGCCGCGCCGCACTCGTCGCGACCGTCCACCGGCGCCGGCGAAACGCCATCGCCATGGAGCAGAGCCTCGGCGTCGGGCGTCGACCCTCGAGAGCCGACCTGCTCAGTTGGCATGCGGGCGAGGACGGCGTCCAGCTCGGTTTCGTGCCACTGCTCGTCGCGGGCCAGGCGAGCTGCGAGTCGCTCTCGGTGCTGCGCGATGCAGTCACGACCGAACTGCGTGGCCTCGAGCGGCTCGACAACGTGCTGCGGACAACGCCCGACCCGGACGATGCGCGCGCCGACGCGGTCGCTGGCCTTCGGGCCCGGCACGCCGGGATGCGCATTCTCGTCTTCAGCGAATTCGCGAGCACAGTGCGAAGCTGCTTCAGGCGACTCGTTCACCTCGGTGGGGTGGCGATGCTCACCGCCAACGAAAGCCGTATCGCCAGCGGACGCATACCCCGTGTCGAGGTATTGCGGCGGTTCGCTCCCGTCGCGCAGGGCGCCGCCGAGCCACACGAGCGCGAACGCGTCACCCTGCTGCTGGCCACCGATCTGCTCTCGGAGGGGTTGAACCTGCAGGATGCCGCCGTGGTGGTGCACCTCGATCTCCCCTGGAATCCGGCCCGGCTCGCGCAGCGTGTCGGACGCGTGCGGCGACCCGGCGGTGCGGAACGGGTGTTCAGCTTTCTCCTCGCGCCTCCCGCGCGCGCCGACGTGCTGCTCAGCACGGAAGCCCGGCTCCGGCGCAAGGTTCGGCGGGCCGAGCAGGTGATCGGTGGCACACTCGACGTGATGCCGTGTCTCGCGAGTGCGGCCGCGAGTGCGCTGACTCCGTCTGTCTCGGCGGCGCCGCGACAGATGGGCGAGGCGGAGTCGGGCGGTGCCGTCGACGCTCTGCGCGCGGAATGGGGTGCTCATGCTTCCGCAGAGCGCCGGTGGCGAGGCGCGATCGTGGCGGGAGTCGCCGCGTCGCGCCGGGGATGGATCGCCGTGCTGGGCAACGGGCGCGTGCTCGGGACCGTGCGAGGCCGGCCTGTGCTCGGTGGCCCGCGACTGCACGCGCTACTGCGAGAGGCGCAGGGCGAGGCGCGGCCGATCAGCTCGCGGCAGGAGTCGGCATCCATTTGCGCCGTGCGTCGGCTGCTGGCGCGCGAGCAGGTCGCGCTCCAGTGCGGCCTGGCCCCGCCTCGCTCGCTGACGTGGGAGAGCCTCGACGATGCGGTGACGGCGACGATCCGTCGCGTTCCGCGCCATGAGCGGATGATCGCACTGGGCGTGGCGCGCGACCTGCGCGAGCAGGTTGCTGGCGGTCTGCCGCTCGGACTCGAGCGGGAGGTTGCGTCGCGCCTCCTCGCGCTGCGCCACGCATCGCCCGCCGAGGCAATGGCCCTGCTGCGCGATGCGCTCGACCTCACGCGGCTAGTTTCGTCCCGTTCCGTGGCGCACAAGGACCAATCCCCCGAACCGCCGGTGATCCGAGCGGTGATCGTGCTGGTGCCCTACCGTGACCGTGACGCTACGAGGCCGCCGCGCTGTCGGATGAACGGAGGCTTCGCATAGATTTCGTCATGCAATACACTCGACTCGGCGGCACCGGACTCTCCGTCTCCCGCATCTGCCTCGGCTGCATGTCCTTCGGCGATCCCCAGTGGCGCCCCTGGGTGTTGAGCGAGGACGACTCGCTGCCCTTCTTCCGCAAGGCGGTGGAAGGCGGCATCACCTTCTTCGATACCGCCGACATGTACTCGCTCGGCGTGAGCGAGGAGATCACCGGCCGCGCCCTGCGCGAGTTCGCGCGCATGGACGAGGTGGTGCTCGCCACCAAGGTGCATTTCCCCATGGGCGCCGGACCCAACATGGGCGGCCTGTCGCGCAAGCACATCGTGCAGGCCTGCGAGGCGAGCCTGCGCCGCCTGCGCGTGGACACCATCGACCTCTACCAGATCCACCGGTTCGACGCGAGCTATCCCATCGAGGAGACCCTTGCGGCGCTCGACCATCTGGTGTGCCAGGGCAAGGTGCGCTACATCGGCGCCAGCTCCGGCTACGCGTGGCAGATGGCCCAGGCTCTGTCGGCGTCGGAACGCGCAGGGTGGGCGCGCTTCGTGTCCATGCAGAACCACTACAACCTCCTCTACCGCGAGGAAGAGCGCGAGATGATTCCGCTCTGCATCGAGGAGGGCATCGGCGTCATTCCCTGGTCACCCCTCGCGCGCGGGCTGCTGGCGCGGCCGCGGCCGGCGGCTCATGCGGCGAGTAGCGAGCGGTCGAAGAGCGATACGTTCGGCAACGAGATGTATGCCGGCCAGGTGGACTGGGAGATCGTGGACGCCACGCAGCGCGTCGCCGCGGCGAAAGGCATCCCCGCGGCGCAGGTGGGCCTGGCCTGGCTGCTCGGCCGGCCCGGCATCACCGCGCCGATCGTGGGAGCGACGAAACTGTCGCAACTCGACGATGCGATCGCCGCCGTGGACGTGACGTTGAGCGACGACGAGGTGCGCGAGCTCGAGTCGGGCTACACGCCGCACAAGGTCTTGGGGCACTGACCGGGTAAGCGGCGTCTCGGTGGTCGGTCAACCGAAAACCGGGAAGCGAAAACCGAAAACCACCTCACCGTCCCACCCACCTCCCGATCCGGCCCTTCGGTCCCACGGCGAGCCCCGCGCCATGCCGCTCGAACTGCACGCTGTTGTATGCGACGGTGTCCACCGCCATCCATGTCTGTCCCCCATCGCGTGACCGGTCCGTACCGGTCAGCCCCACGGCGATGAGATCGCGCGCCACGGCGCGCTTCATGAATGCCACGGCGGACCGGTATCCCGCCGGCGACGTCGCGCTGTCGGCGAGCGTCCATGTCGCACCGCCGTCCGTGGTGATGGCCAGATTGCGCCCCGTGAGTGACGGCTGCCGGTAGTCGCCCCCGGCCACCACACCGTGCGTGCGGCTGCGAAAGGCGACGGAGAACGCCCCCGCCGACGCGATCCCCGCGCGCAGCGGGAGGTCGCGCACGGTCCACCGGCGCCCGCCGTCGGCCGAGTGGAACACGCGCGCCGATGCCGCGCCGCCCGTGACGAACCATACGTCGGCCGAGCCGGCCACGGCGACGCAGCCGCCGCTCGCGGCAAACCCGCCCTCGCCGGGAAGCGCGGGCGGGAGCGCCTCCGCGGGAATCTCGCGCCAACTGTCGCCACCGTTGCTCGTGACGACGAGCAGAAACTTGCCGTTCACGGGATCGCTCATCGCGATGCCGTGGCGGGCGTCCCAGAAGCGCAGACAATCGAAGAACGCGCCCACGCGCGTGCTCGTGAACCGGAGCGACCAGCTCGCGCCGCCATCGGTCGTGCGGTAGATGCGCGAGGAGTCGCCGATGCTCATCACGTGCGCCACCCGCGCCGACGTCGCCTCGATCGCGCGAAAGTCCAGCGCCGCCGTGCCGGGAATGGAGTCACGGATCCAGCGCTCGCCCCCATCGGTGGTGTGCAGCAGCGTGCCCCGCGCACCGCTCGCCCAGGCGACCCGAGTCGACACGACGCTCAACCCGCGCAGCTCGGCGTCCGTGCCGCTCGGCTGGGGCATCCACTGCGCATCGGCGCGGCCGGCGAGCCCGAGCAGGGCGGCGAGCAGGGCGGCGGAAAACACGAGATGCATCAGTTTACTCGCAGGTGGGAGAGCAGAAGGTATGGAGTATGCCAACCTCTGGCGAGGCGGCGCCAGTTCGTCCACATTCGGGTGCGTGCCACATCATCCGGGAGCTCACCATGATGACCGGGAACGAGCGCGAGTGCTTCGCGACGAACGTGATGGAGGAGGTCCGGCGCTGGCCTGGCGTGCAGCTACGCCCGCATGCCAGCGGATCGACGCCCGGTGAGACCGATGGCGTGGAGTTCCGCCTCTACGGCCGCCAGATCGGTCATGTCCACAGCGACTGCTCCGTGCATCTCGCGCTCACCAAGGCGCTCAAGGCGCACGTGGTGGACGAGAAGCTCGCGAAGCCGTTGTCGTTCGCTCCCAACTCGGCCTGGGCGAGCTTCGAGCCCCACAGCATGGACGACATGGCCCGCGCGGTCTGGCTGCTGCGACTCAACTACGTGCGGCTCCGCCGCCAGCGTCTCTCGCCATCGGCGGCGGCGAGCTCCAGCCTCTTGCAGCAGCACGAGGCCGCGCTCGGGGCGGTGAGCCCTGGCGTGTCCAAGCTCCTCGCGCGGACGCAGGCCCGGCCGGCGCGTCCTTTTCCGGAACTGCCCGACGAAACTGCTCGCCCTTCGCTTCCGTAGGGCTCACTGCCGGCGATCCCCACCGGCGCCCGCGGCGTCCGTCCGCGGGCCATGGCTCTCCCGGCGGAGTTCGCAACATGTGGCTGCTGCTCAAGGGTCTCGCGCTCAGGTTCGTCGTCGGCCGCTCGGTGGGAGGGGTGCTCTCCCTGCTGCTCCTGCTGCTCGTGCCGCTCGCGGGCGTGCTCAACTTCATCGGCCTGCCCCTGCTGCTGGTACTCGGCGTGCTGGGCGCGCCGGTCTTTCTCCTCCTGTCAATCGTGGGCCTGCCGCTCCTGATTGTGGCGGGCATCGGCGGCGCGGTGCTCCTCGTGCTCGGCCTGATGCTCTCGGTGGGACTCGTGCTGTTCAAGCTCGCCCTGCCGATCATCATCGTCGTGTGGCTGGTGACGATGCTGCGCGGACGGCCAGGGCGGGTGCTGGATTCCGAATGAGGCATCAGTTGTGATACGTGTGCAGCGCGGGAGCGCGTCGAACGGCCACGTTACCGCTCGCCGTCTCTCGGGGCGTCGCGCCGGCGCCGCGCCCGCGCCTGGAAGTACCGCCACCGCACCACCGACATCACCACGAAGATGACGGTGAGCGAGATGGCGAGCGGCCAGTCGATGTGTCTCATGCGCCGAACTGCCGCAGGTGGTGGTCGGTGTGCTCACAGCCGAGCACGCCCCACGCGCGCCCGCTGAGCGCGCCGAAGGCGGGATGCGACGGCGAGGCGCCGAACACGTCCCGCCGCGCAAAGTCGTCGAGTCGCTCATGCAGCACGCGCACCTCATCGTCCCAGGACTCGCAGGGCCGTTCGAGCTGGGGCACCGTGGGTGCGCTCCGGGGCGCCATCTACCGGTCTCCCCGCCGTTCGCTGCGCTTGTAGGCGCGAATCGCCGAGACCGTCATGCCGGCGGCCCAGAATGCATGGCCCGCCCACCAGAATGCCCTGGCGATGTCCATCTCGGAGGAATGAAACGCCCAGCCGAGCAGCGTCAGGCCCCCCGCCACCGTGATCGCCAGATCCAGCACCAACCGCCAGAAATCACGTCGTGTGTCGCGCGACGCCTCGCGATGGGCGCGCGCGTGCGCGGCGACCTGCTCCTCGTAGCTTCGCGGAGCGCCGCCCTTCACGGCGCGCGCAGCGGGAGATAGAGATCAGTGGCGTCCGCGGCGGCCAGCTCTACGAGGTATTGCGCGATCTTCGCCGTCGCACGCTCCACGTAGCGGGCGCCCTTCTCGGCCGACGCCTGCGCGGGATCCCCGGTGCCGGTGTCCGCCGTGACCTGGGTCCAGCGACGCGGCGCCCACGCCCATCCCTCGCGCAGCCCCGTCATGCGCCACGCGCGTTGCGCGCCGTCACCCGCCTCGGACAGCGGGCGCACCAGATCCGGCGCGACATGCATCATCACACTCGTCTCCAGCTCGCCGGCATGATCCCCCAGATCGGCGAAGATCTCGCTCGCGTCGATCACCCTGTACCAATTGACGGCCGAAATGAACACCCTGGTGCGCGGCTCGAGCTCGCGGATCATCTGGCGAAAATCGTTGCCGCCGTGACCGTTGAGGATCACGAGCTTGGTGATGCCCTGGAACTCGAGCGCATGCACGAGATCGGCGAGCAATGCCGCCTGCGTAGCCGGATTCATGTTGAGGCACAGCTTGATGTCGAGCTGCCCCGTGTTCACGCCGAAGGGCACGGTGGGCAGCACGACCACCTTCGCGCCGGCCTCCCACGCCAGGCGCGCCGCCTCGGCCGCGAGGGCATCGCACTGGATGGTATCCGTGGCGTATGGAAGATGATAGTTGTGCGCCTCCGTGGCGCCCCACGGCAGGATGGCCACCTCGTACGGCGTGTCCTTCACCGTCTGCCAGGTGGTTTCAGCGAGGATGTACGGGCGGGTGTCCATGATGATAAATTCGCTGATGAGCGGAAGCGGCGCCAGCACGCAGCGCTCGAGAGCGTCCTGTCGCGAGATCGCTGGCTCACTCCGACCACCTGTCCGCATGTCGCACGACACCTTCGGTTCCGCCGGCTCCACCGAGTCCTTCGCCACCTCGGCCGCGCGGCTGCTGAAGGATCGCGGGGAGCAGGTGCTCAACGCGATCGACGACGGCGTGTTTTTTCTCGATGCCTCGGGCCGGACGATCTTCGTGAACGAGGCGGCGGTGCGCATGCTGGGCTTCACGAACCGGGAGATCCTCGGCCGGTCGATGCACGAGCTCACGCATCACCACTACGCGGACGGCACGGCATTCCCCGCCGAGGAGTGTCCGATCCTGGCGTCGGCGACAGACGCGGTGCAGCAGCGCGTGGGCGGCGACACCTTCTGGACGAAGTCGGGGGCGCCGTTCGCGGTGGACTTCACGAGCATTCCGATCAAGGACGGGCGCGCGGTGCTGGGCGTGGTGGTCACCTTCCGCGACATCAGCGCCCAGCAGCGGATCGAGGAGCAGGGCGCGCGGCTGAAGCGGGAGCGCGAGGCGCTCGCGCTCGCGGAGCGCGCACGGGCGGACGTGGCGGCGAGCGAGGAGCGGTACCGGTTTCTGGCCGAGGCCATTCCCGTGCAGATCTGGACGGCACGCGCGGATGGTGGACTCGACTACGTGACGAGGCGCGTGGCCGAGTATTTCGGCATGTCGGCTGAACGCATCCTGGACGAGGGCTGGCAGAACGTGGTGCATCCCGACGACCTGGCCGGCGCGATCGAGCGATGGACGCATGCGCTCGCCACCGGGAGCGTGTACCTGGTGGAGTTCCGTCTTCGCCGCCACGACGGCGTGTTCCGGAAGTTCATCGCCCGCGCGGTCGCGCAATGTGACGCCGACGGACGCGTGGTGCGCTGGGTCGGCACCAACACCGACATCGAGTATCAGACGGGCGACGCCAGCTCGTAGCACGGCGTCACCGCGTCGTTCTCACTTGAAGCGCATGCCGTTGGGCGCCACCGCGCCAGGGCGGGCCGCAAACGGTCTGGGAGCGGGAAACTTGGGGGCGGCCTGGGAGCGCGCCTCCGCGACCGACGCCGTCTTCATTGTGAGCGCGATGCGATTGCGCGGCAGATCCACCGAGAGCACGCGCACGCGCACACGCTGCCCTACCGCGACGACCTGATTCGGATCGCTCACGTAGCGGTCGGCAAGCTGCGATACATGCACGAGGCCGTCCTGATGCACGCCCACATCCACGAACGCGCCGAACGCCACGATGTTCGTCACCACCCCCTCCAGCGACATCCCCTCCAGCAGATCCCTGGGCTCTGTGAGATCGTCGCGGAACGCCGGCGCCTCGAAGCTGGCGCGCGGATCGCGTCCTGGCTTGCGGAGCTCGCGCACGATGTCCCTGAGCGTCGGCAGGCCGACCTCCTCGGACACGTACCGACCCAGCTCGATCGACTCCAGCCGCGCATCGTCGGCCATGAGCTCGGGGAGCGACACGCCGGCATCCTTCGCCATGCGCTCCACGAGCGCGTAGCGTTCCGGATGAACGGCGCTCGCGTCGAGCGGATGACCGCCACCGCGCACACGCAGAAATCCCGCCGCCTGCTCGAACGCCTTGGCGCCGAGGCGGGGAACCTCGAGCAACGCGCGCCGCGACTCGAAACCGCCGCGCGCGTCGCGCGCCTTCACGATGTTCTCGGCCAGCGCCGGGCCCACGCCCGATACATACGAGAGCAGCGCCACCGACGCCGTGTTCACCTCCACGCCCACGCGATTCACCACGGACACGACGATGTCCTCGAGCCGCTTCTTCAGGCGGGGCTGGTTCACGTCGTGCTGGTACTGGCCCACGCCGATCGATTTGGGGTCGATCTTCACCAGCTCGGCAAGGGGATCCTGCAACCGGCGGGCGATGGAGACCGCGCCCCGCAGCGACACGTCGAGCCCGGGCAGCTCGGCGACCGCCAGCTCGGACGCGGAATACACCGACGCGCCGGCCTCGCTCACCACGACGACCTGCGGCGGCGAGGCGAGCCGCGCATCGCGCAGCGTCTGGCGCACCAGCGTCTCCGTCTCGCGCGAGGCGGTGCCGTTGCCGATGGCAACGAGCTCCGCGCCACTCGCCTGCACCACGCGCAGCAGCGACGCGGTGAACCGGTCGGGCTGGTGCAGCATCCAGGCATCGGTGTGCAGCACCGCGCCCGTGCGCGACACCGCGGCCACCTTCACGCCGGTGCGAAATCCGGGGTCCAGCCCGATGACGATGCGCTCGCCCGCCGGCGCGGCAAGCAGCAGCTGCTCCAGGTTGCGCCCGAAGATCACGATCGCCTCCTCGTCGGCGCGCGTCTTCAGCTCCAGCCGCAGCTCCACCTCGATGGACAATGCGAGCAGGCGCTTGTACGCGTCGGCGGCAACGAGCCGCAACTGCTCCTCGGCGCGCCGTCCGCGCAGCACGCGAGCGTAGAGCCCGGCGTGGATCTCCTCCACCGGCGCGGCAATGCTCCAGGCGAGCACCGTTTCCTCCTCGCCGCGGCGGATCGCCAGCACGCGATGCGACGGAATGGTGCCGAGCGACTCGGAGAAGTCGTAGTAGTCCTGGAACTTGGAAATCTCCTTCTCCCTGCCCGCGGCGACTCGCGCCGATACGCTGCCCTTGCGGCGCGTGAGATCGCGCACCCAGCCGCGATGCTCGGCGTCGTCCGCGACGCGCTCGCTGAGGATGTCGCGCGCGCCCGCCAGCGCCTCGTCCACGCCGGGCACGTCACGCTCGGCGCCCACGTAGCCCGTCGCGGCGGCGCGGGCCGCGGCGTCGCCCAGCGCTCCACTCCAGATGGCATCGGCCAGCGGCTCCAGGCCACGCTCGCGCGCGATGATGGCGCGCGTGCGCCGCTTCGGCTTGAATGGGAGGTACAGGTCCTCGAGCTGCTGCTTGGTGGTGACGGCATCGAGCCGCGCCGAGAGCTCGGGGGTGAGCTTGCCCTGCTCGTCGATCGACTTGCGAATCGCCGCGCGGCGCTCGCTCAGCTCGCGCAGGTACTCCGACCGCTCCTGGATGGCGCGAAGCTCCGTCTCGTCCAGCCCACCGGTGGCTTCCTTGCGATAGCGCGCGACGAACGGCAGGGTGTTTCCCTCGTCGAACAGCGCGAGGGTGGCGGCGACCTGTCGCGGCTGGAGCTGAAGCTCCCGCGCAACCGCCGCGGCGATCTGAACCAGCGGGGACGACGTCACAGGCTCCGCCGCCGCATCAACTGCGCGAGCTCACCGCCCACCATCGCCGCACTGCCGCCGAGCAGTCCCGCAAAGGCGATCGTCATCACCAGCAGGACCGCCACGGGCACGCCCATCACGCCACTCAGCGCCGCCGAGAGCGCGGGCATCCGTCCCCCCGACGCGGCAAACAGGAGCAGCGCGCTCCACGCCGCCATCGCCGCCAGGGCGCAGGTGAGCGCGCTGCCGCGGCGCTCGCGGTGCGCGGCGCCGGCAAGGAGCGCGAGTGCGGCGACGGACCACCAGCCCACGAACCAGGTCAGCAGCGCGGTAGCCACCGTGAGCGGAAGGCCGAACGTCAGCACCCGCTGGAGGCGTGCGTTCATCGCGGCACCAGCCGGAGCATCGCTGACCGACGCGCCCTGCTCAGCGCGCCGGCGGCCCGCGGCAGCAGCACCGGCTCGAGCTGTCCCGCCGTCCAGATCGGCAGTCGGTCGCGGTAGCGCGCGCTCACCGGATTCCCCGATTGCCCCCCCGGATACGTGGCCCACGCCCGCAGCTCCGGTCCGAGCTCCACCACCATGCGCCAGCTCGCTCCGTGCGTGCCGGTGCCGGTGGACGGACTGAGCGTGCCGGGCCCGCCCGGCACCGGGATACCGAGCGAGGAGAGCGCGGGGAGCCGCAGCAGATGATTCACATTCGCCGTCCGCACGCCGGCCCACCTCCAGCCGCCTGCCTCGGGGGCGCCGTACTTCTCGCGCGTCGCCCGCAGCCCCGCGACGAGACTCGCGGCAATGATGTCGTCGCGCGTCTCACGCACGGGGGTGGCGCGAACGTCCCACCATGCGCTCGTCGAGTCGGAGAGGAGTTGCGCGAGCACCGCCGTGGACGGCGTCACCACGCGCGCGCCGCCCACCGAGTCGGTGCGCAGCTCGTCCCAGGTGCGCGGCGCCAGCTCGCGCATCGCGGCCTCGAACAGGGCGGCGCGCTGGTCGTCGCGCGTGTACCGGCGGCTCCATTCGCCCAGCAGTCGCGCCGCCGTGGCGAGCTCGCCATCGTCCGGCGACGAGCCACCTCGTGCGAGCACGCGCTGCGCCGCGCCCAGGAAGTGCGGCACCAGCAGATCGGCGCGCGCGCTCCCCGGGTCGGTCTGGTATCGCCGCATCGCGTCGGGGGTGACGCTGGAATCGGCGCGTAGCAGCGCGTTGATGCGGAGCGCGCGCCAGGGGTCGTAGTTTCCTCCCATCCACGTCGTGGTCGCGCGCGGGTCGATTGGCTGCTGGTTGGCCGACGCGAGATATCCCTGCGCGGGATCCATCGCCTGCGGGTAGCCGGTGACCGCCAGCCACGACGTCCAGTCACTCGCACTGGTCCGCCCATCGAGCACGTGCGATCCGTCGCCGGGGGAGGGTCGCACGGGAAAGTGCCCGGTGGAGCGGATGGTAATGTGGCCGGCGCGATCCGCGGCGAGCATGTTCTGCGCGGGCGACGCATACGACGCGGCCATCGTCGCCTGGAACTCGCCCGCCGAGCGGGCGTGCGCCGCGTCGCGAAAGGCCATCACCTCGGTCCCGGTGCCCTCGAGCACGGCCCATCGCGTGGAGAGCCACTGGCCGCGGGCCTTCCGCATCGGGCCGCGGTGCGTGTAGAACACCGTGTCCACCGCGAGCGTCTCGCCGCGCTTGCCCACATAACTCTCCGTACGGAGCTCGAGCGGCCGCCATGCACCGTCGAGTCGGTACCGCGTGGGATTGGCGTCGTCGTCCACTTCCTCGGCGTACACATCGAGCACGTCGGCGCCGGTGTTGGTGAACGTCCACGCCACGTCGCGGTTGAACCCGATGACGATGCCCGGGGCGCCGGGGATCGTCACGCCGTAGACGTCCAGCTTCCCCGGTACCACGAGATGCGCCTCGTACCAGATGGAGGGGAGGGTGAGCTCCAGATGAGGATCTCCGGCGAGCAGTGCCCGCCCTGCCGCGGTACGTCGTGGCGAGACCGCCCAGTTGTTGCTTGCCTGCCAGGGCGCCTCCTCTTCGCCGAGGTCCGCGTGTGCCAGCTGTTGCTCGGGCAGGCCGCCGCGCATCGCGACCGCGGCGCGCGCGCTGGCGCTGTCGGGCACTCCGGGCGGGGGAAGAAGGGTGAAGTCGAATCGTGGCACGCCCGCGCCGTTGGGCTGGATCGGCTCCTGGATGGGCGAATTGGCGGGAAACAGCGCCTCCGCTGCGCGCATGCCCACGCGCGATGCCGCCGCCAGCCGGTCATGCTCGAGCGCGAAATGCGCGAGGGTGTATCCCATCCGGTTCTGCAGATGCAGCGCGTCGATCGTCGACCACCGCGGCGGACGGATGCCGAGCAATCTGAACTCCAGCGGGAGCTCGGCGGCGGACATCGTCGCGATATAGGCATTGATGCCGTCGGCATACGCGCGGCCCACCCGCATCGTCGGATGCGTCGACGGGAGGGCCGCATGCTTGCGCTCGGCGGAGCGCGGCAGGCCGAGCTGGCGCATCTCGCGGTCGAGCGACAGCGCACGCGCGCCGGCCACCTCGGTGATGCGGCCGGTGGCGGCCATCGTCTGCATGTAGAGCTGGAACAGGCGGTCGCGCGCCACCACGTAGCCGAGCGCGCGATACGCGTCGTCCTCCGAGGTGGCGAAGATGTGGGGCACCGCGCGGTCGTCGTACTCCACCTGGACCTGGCCGGTGAGCCCGTCGACGGACGCGACGGCGTCGCGGGGCATGGTGGAGCTCCGTGCGAGCGCCCACACGCCATGCGCCGGCTCGAGAAATCCACCGAGGGCGGGGACGGGACCCGTGGGGCGAGCACCCACGATCAGTGCGCACACGAGCACGAAGAGCGCACCGGCAAAGCGGAACGGACGAAAGCGGGACACGAGAGAACGGAGGGCGGAGGGCGGAGGGCGGAATACGCCGGGATGCAGAAACGGCGGCCCGCCTGGGCCGCCGTCCTGTAATATCCGCGAGATCGCGTGGAATGTCAGGGGTGCGCTACGCGAGACCGGTCAGGGCCGGCCCAGCATGCCGCCGATGCCCGCGCCAACGCTCGCCGTGGCACCGCCCGCCACGCCACGCGCGGCCCCGCTCGCGGCGCTCCCCGCCGCGCCGACGCTGGCCGCGCCGCCGCCCGCGGCCCGTCCGCTTGCCGAGCCTGCGGCGCCGCCGCCCACGCCCACGGCGGCCGACGTCGCCGCCATCGCCTCACCGTTCACCGCCAGCCCGCGCAACGCCGCGTCGGTGACGCGGGCCGCCAGATTTCGCTGCAACTGCTCTGCCGCGCGACCAGTGCTCACCCCTCGCGCGTGCAACGACGCCAGCACGTCCAGCGCCACCACCAGCGACCGCTCGGCGGGGGCGCGGCGCGTGACAGCTTCGAGTTGCGCGCTCGTGAAGCCGCTCGCCAACAGCTCGGCTCCGCGTGACGTCTCGGCATCCGTCGGCTCGTCCCGTCCCGCGCGCACCATCGCATCGTGCGCGCTCTGGAGCTTGACGAGCGTGGACCCGCTCGCCGCAACGATCTGTGCTTCCGACGCACCCTTCGCCTGTCCCTCGGCCACCCGGCGACGGATGGGCTCCTCGGGAAGGTCATTGCGCCGAGCGGTGGCGAGATCCGCCGAGATCTGCGACTGTGCTTCGGCCGAGAGCCCGGCCCGGCCCTCACCAACGCTGCTGCTGGCGTCGGCCGTCGCGCGTGCGCGGGAATTCACCGCGACAGCACCCTGCGCGCGCGCGAGCATGGGGATGGCGACGAGTGCGACGGCGGCGATTGCGATCTTCTTCATAGATCCTCCCGATGGTTGTTCCTGCATCGGCCGTCCGCGCCACGGAACCGTCAGGCGCACGTCGGCCACGAGCCCAGCTTGCTGCTCAGCGCACCGACAGGAGCGCCGATCGTCCGCCGAATCCGTCGTCCACCGTGGCGACGTGCTCGGGTACCACCCACCGGCTACCATCCACTCGGAAGGCGTACCGGTAGCTGCCGCGTCCGAGGCGAACGTCGGCGTACCATGTACCGTCCGCGGCGCGCGTCGCCGGGATCGGAGTCCAGTCGTTCCAACTGCCGGCGAGCTCCACGCGCCGTGCCTGTGTGGCGCGCAGGACCAGTCGGGTGGCTCCGGCGACCACCGGCGGCGTGCCCGCGACGCGAACAGTCGGTTCGCCCGGGTCCGCCGCCCGCTGCAATCCGCGCAGCACGAGGCCGACGTTCACGAACGTGCCCCCCGCCGCGCCCGTCATGCGATTGGAGGGATACCTGCCGCCGGCGAGCTGCAGGGCGAGCGCGCGGCCGACGTCTACCGCGGCGCTCGCACCACCGAATGCCACGCGCTCGCCTGGGGCGTCGCGCCACCCGCCGTGCGCTGCGACGCTGAGCCGTCGGGCGTACAGCGCTGCGGTCGCGACGCGGTCCACCACGGTCGTCTGCTCCACCCGCGCACGCTCTTCCCGATAGCCCAGGGTGCCGCGCTGGCCGGGCCGCTGCCCCGCCACGTCCACGAGCAGTCCGGCGAGAGGACCGACACTGGAGCGCGACGTGGTGACGCGCCCCCCGGTGGGTGCTGGGCGGCCGAGGGGCGCCGCATCGGTCGATGACGCGAAGGCACTGCTGCCGCCGGCCAGCCGCGCACCGGCGTAGAGCGTGAGCCGGCCGAATCCGGCTTCCAGCGTGGGGCTGACGTCGACGCTGGAGTACCGCGCGTCGAACGACGTGGCGGCGACCGACGCCGACGCGGCGCCGGCGACGGCGAGCGGGCCGGCGAGCGCGTGGCGAGTGCCGAGAGACGCGTTGCCACCAAAGGCGAGGTCACCGCGCTGAAAGCGCGTGAGCGAGCCCCCCACCTGTACGCTCAGCGCCTCCGTGGGCATGATCGTGAACGACGGCGCGAGCGTCAGCGCGGTGGAGCGGAGGCCGCGTTGATCGGTGGCGGCGCCACCGCCAGCAAACAGTGTAGCCTCCGCTGACTGCGCCTGGCCGGATGGCCACGCCAGCGGCGCTGCAAGTACGACCAACCTGGCGATCCTGAAAAAACGTAATGAGCCCATTGAGCGTCATCGTCGGGTGAGTACGTCGCGAACCCTGCGGTGGATACAGGTGGCAGTTTCCAAACCAGTGGCGGCGTGTGATCTATCTCACCAGCGCGCACGTGATGCGCATTACAGGAACGGGTGCGCAAGCTGTCTTTTGCCATGATTGGAGCGCGTATCGGCTCGCGAAGACGAACACCTGTCGTAACGTTTCGAGACGGCGATCAGGCCGTCACCGGCGCTCGACTCCCGCGTGAAGGCAGCCGTCTGCAGGCGCCGACAGGCTGCGGCATTCAAACCTTCCAGCCGGTTCAGGCATCCCATCTAGTGCACGACGGGAGACTCGGACGACGCACGACGGCAGTGGCCCCATCCGAATCAGCGCCAAAAAGCTCGTGCGCCGCTGAATCCGATGCGGCGCGCGTCGCCGCAGGGGACCGTCGCGCAGTCGAGCGGCTGTCTGCACAGAATGCCGATCGGGACTTCTCGCTCTGCGCGCGCATGGTATCCGACCGGATGCGCGCCGAGGAGCTCACGCAGGATGTGTTCGTGCGGGCGTGGGAGCAGCTGCCCCTGTTTCGCGGAGAAAGTGCGTAAACGGTAAACCGCACACCGTCCTCCCCCCATGGCTCATCGCGCCTGCGAGCGGGTATATTGAGGCACCCTCAAACGGAGTGTTCCCCCATGGGAGTCTCGTACACCGGGACCCTCGTTCGCTCCGGCACCGAGCGCGCAACGCTCGTTCGCCGCACGTACGGCCTCGTCTTCGTCAGCGTGATCGTCACCGTCATCGGCGTGGCGTTCGGCAACACGCAGCCGGCGCTCCAGGAGGCGGTGGCGCGGCATCCGATCATCACGATGCTCGCGATGTTCGCCCCCTTGTGGATGGCGATGCGAGCGCGCCACAGCTTTCCGCAGAACCTGCTCCTCGTCCTGCTCTTCACGTTCATCGAAGGGATCTTCATCTCTCCCTTCCTGGCGCTCGCCGAGGCGCGCACGCCGGGCATCACGGGGCAGGCGGGGCTCCTCACCCTGTCCACCTTCGGCGTGCTCTCGCTGTACGCCGTGTTCAGCAAGCGCGACTTCAGCGCCTGGGGCAGCTTCTTCGTGGTGGGGCTGTGGGTGCTCATCGCCACGTCGATCCTCAACTTCTTCTTCAAGAGCGCCATCGGCTCGCTCTGGATCGCCGGTGGCACCGTCCTCGTGTTCAGCGGGCTGCTCGTGTTCGACACCTGGCGCATCGTGCGCTCGGGGCAGTACGGGCCCGACGACTACGTGCCGGCCGCGGTGAACATCTATCTCGACCTGCTCAACATCTTCCTGGCCATCGTGAGCCTGCTCGGCGGCCGTCGCCGCTGAGGCGGGCGCGGTGACGCGGGCGCTCGCGGCGGTCTTCGCCCATCCGGACGACGAGACCTTCGCCACCGGGGCAACGCTGGCCCGGTACGCGGACGACGGGGTGCGCTGCTCGCTCTACTGTGCCACCGACGGGGATGCCGGACGGTCGTCCGGCATCCCCGTGTCGTCCAGGGCGGAGCTGGGAGCGATGCGGCGCACCGAGCTCCATGCGGCGTGCGAGATCCTCGGTATCGGCCCGATCGTGACGGGCGGCCATCCCGACGGAGCGCTGCATGGGGTGGACCCCGACGTGGTATTGGGCGAGATCGTGGCGCTCATCCGGCGCGAGCGTCCGCAGGTCGTCGTCACGTTCGGGCCCGAAGGGGCGCCGACGCGCCACAAGGATCACCGCGCCATCCACCGGCTCGCGACGTCGGCGTTTCTGCTGGCGGGCACCGCCACCGCCTTCGCCGAGCAGGTGGCCGAGGGACTCGCGCCGCATCGCCCGGCGCGACTCGCCTACGTCACCTGGCCGACGCCAGCGCCGGACTCGGCGTTCCCCACCGAGGGGCAGCCGATGCATGTGTCGGTGGCCGCCACCGAGTGGCTGCCGCGAAAGATGGCGGCGTTTCTCGCGCATCGCACGCAGCGCGAGCACGCCGGGCATTTCACGTCGCTCGGCATGCTGCCCACCGAGGACTACTACGTGGCGAGCGGCATCGCCGCCCCCGCCGGCAGCACGTCGCTGTTCGACGGGCTGTAGGTCAGCCCTCGGCGAGCGTCTCGATCGTCGACGCGAGCGACAGATCCTTGGCGCTGATCCCGCCGGCGTCGTGCGTCGTCAGCAGGCAGGTGACCTTGGTGTAGCGAATGTCGATGTCGGGATGATGGTCCACGGCGTCGGCCGCGCGCGCGACGCGTTGCACGAAGTCGATCCCGTCGGCGAACGTCGTGAAGGTGAAGGTCTTCACCAGGACATCCGAGCGCCGCGCCCAGCCCGGCAAGGTGCCGAGGGCGCGCTGGATCTCGAGATCGGAGAGGGGGCTGGTCATGGCGCGCGCGGGGAGAGAGTCGATGGAGCAGCATAACCTACGCATTTTCGGCGGTTGCGCGACGCCCCCGCACGGATCGCGCCTCAAGTTCGGCCGCGTCTGGACGATGCTTGCTACTGAGCGCTTGACTCCCGACATCTTCGGCCGTATCGTGGCAGCATGATCGCCGTCACGAACAACGCCTGCGGAAATCGCAATCGGCGCTCCACCCGGAGCTCTGGTTAGCCGCACGCGCACCGAGGTCGCGCTGCTCGCCCACCAGACTCCGGTCCGGTGGGCGTTTTTGTTTACCGCTGCATTGATGGGGTGTAGGTCAATTGGCAGACCGCCTGGCTGTTACCCAGGACGTTGCAGGTTCGAATCCTGCCGCCCCAGCTCAGTTCGCACGATGACGCTCACCTTCCCCGTCTCGCACCCGCGCGAGGCGCACGAAAACGTCGATCGCTGGGCGTCCAGCCCCGGCGTTGCCGGCGGCCTCTCGGGACCATCATGAGCGCCGTGACGTCGGACGTGCTCCGTGCCGCCCTCGCCCGTCATCGTTCACCCGGTGGGGGCACGCGGGACGAGTCGGACTCCGACTCCTCGCTGCACGCGCTGATCGGCGCTCTGGAATCGATCGGCTGGCGCGGTGACGATGTCGTGGAGGCGGAGGAGGTGGCGAGCCTGCTCTTGCCGCATCTGGAGGCCTGCGCGCGCCAGCATCAGGACATGACAGCGCTCTATCGTGACATCGCGGGCATTCTTCGCGGGTCCGGCCCATTGCTGGACGGCGGGTTGCCTCCTGCGAGCGACTATCTGCCGGCGGCTGAGGAGGTGGTGCGGGCGTTCGTGGTCTCCTAGTCGTTGGCAGTCGCTGCCTGGTTGGCAGTGGTTGCAGTTTCGGTATTCGTTCGGTAGATAGGGAGTCGGGGAAGGTCGGTTTCGGTGCTCCCCCACCCCTCCCGATCTTTGCATCCGCACACAGAATATCTTCGGTGTTTGTTCGGTTGACGGCTCGATACCTGCCTCACCAAAACCCGAAAACCGAAACCGAAAACCGCCGTCCCATGTCCCTCTCCCTCGCCGAACTCACCCGCCTTCTCCCGCCGCCGGCGTCGGCTCCCCCTGCACTCTCCACGGGGATTGCCGGGCTCGACGCCCTGCTCCTGGGCGGCGGGGTCCCGCGCGGGCGGCTCACCGAGATCGTCGGGGCGGCCGGCAGCGGCAAGACCACCCTCGCGCGCGCCCTCGTCGAGGCCACCGTCGCGGCACGCGGGTGGGTGGCCTACATCGACGCCCAGCGTACGCTCGACGCGCGCGACTGGGTGCACCTGGGCGAGGCCGAAGGGGTGTGGATGATCAGGCCGCACGACGGCACGCGCGCCGCCTGGTGCGCCGACGTGCTGCTGCGGAGCGGGGCCTTCGCCCTCCTCGTGCTGGACGGTGCTCCCCTGCTCTCCAAATCGAACGCGGTCCGGCTCACTCGCCTGGCGCGTGACGGGAACTGCGCCCTGGTCCTCCTCGGCGATCGCGCCGGGGCAGCCACGCAGCTTGGCGGGGCCGTGCGGCTCGTTCTCGAGCGGCACGCGCCGAAGATCCAGCGATCGGCGCCTCCATGGCGGTCACCCCCACAGGGAGGCGGGCAGGGCGGTGACGGAGAAGGGGCGACGCGCACGATCGGCGTGCGGGTCGAGAAGGGAGGGACGCTTCGACTGGTGGAGGTCAGCTGTGCAATCGCTGTGGCGCGTCGCCTGTGTACGCATCCCGAGGTTCCCGATCGGCGCGGTGTGGCGCGCGGTCCAGCGGGGGGAAGCCGGCACGCTCGCGCAGGACGGCGGGGGACAGCTCCAGCTTCCCCTCCTGTCACCGGCCCCCCCCTCGTTCCCGCCGCCCGCGCCCGACGGCTGGGATGATCGGCTCATCGCGTTGACCGACGCCACGGGAAAACGGCTGCGCGCCGCCTCCGCCGCCGCCGGACGCACCGGCGTGCGCGCCGGCATGCGGCCCACCGAGGCGCGCGCGCTGTGTGCCGGCCTCGTGGAGCTCGCGTGGGACGACGTCGCCATCGCCACCGCGGTCACCCAGGCGTCGGCCCAGCTGCTCGCCGCCAGCCCGCAGGTCACGCCCGTGGAGGGAGCGCCCGGTCTCTGGTGGGTGGGCGCCTCGGGATTCGACGCCGTGGGCGGGGAGCGCGCACTCGCCGCCACGTTGCTGCGCGTGGCCCGACGCTGGCATCCCCGCCCGCGCGTCGCCATCGCCGGCTCGTGCGTGGCCGCACGCGCCGCCACCTGGGCGGGCGCCAGCTTCGAGCAGGACGCCGGTGACGACGCGCTGCTGCATGTGGTGCCACCCGGTGGCGACGCGGCCTATCTCGCCCCCGCTCCCCTGGCGCTCGTCCCGATGGACGAGGAGCTGCGCGCCGCCCTGCAGGCGCTTGGCCTGCGCACCGTGGGCGCCTTCGCGGCCCTCACCGCCGACGACGTCGAGCGCCGGTGGGGCGAGATCGGGTTGCGCGCCTGGCGGCTCGCGCACGCCGACGATGCGCGCCGGCCCGTGCTGGCGCGCGTCGAGGCGCAGCCCGCCGTGGAGGTGGCGCTGTCGTCCCCGGCGATGACCACGGAGCCCGTGCTCTTTCTGGTGCGCGCCGCGCTCGACCGGCTGGTGCAGGAGCTCACGTCGCAGGGCCGCGCCGCCGCCGCCGTGGCCATCACCCTCACCCTCGACGACGCACGCGGCGCCCTCGGCGACCGGCCCGCGCACACCGTCACCCGCGAAGCGCGGCCCGCGCGCCCGCTCGCGCGCGTGGAGCCGCTGTTCGCACGCTGCCGCGCGCTGCTCGACGACTGGGCCCTCGCCGCTCCCGTGATCGCCGTGCGCGTCGCCATCGTGGCCGCCGCACCGCTCACGGGCGAGCAGGGCGATCTGCTCAGCGTCTCCTGGCGTGACATCGGCGCCGCCGACGCCGCGCTGGAACGATTGCGCGCCGAGCTGGGCGCCGGCGCCGTCGTGCGCGCACAGCGGCAGGACACCCACCGGCCGGAGCAGGCCGGGGTATGGCGGGAGGCGCAACAGCCGGGAAGCGGGAAACACCAGCCGGTTCACGGTGACCATCCGCCGGTTCACGGTGAACGGTTCACGGTGACCAGTGCCGGCAACGGCAACGGCAGACCTACCGACAACTCCCCCACACTGCAGTTGCACTCACCGTTCACCCTTCACCGGTCACCGGTCACCGGGTCTCATCAGTCCCGCCCGGCGCCCCTGCCCCCCGCCGCCCGCCGTGCTCTCGATCCGCCGGAGGCGGTGGACGTGGCGTGCGATGGCGAGGTGCCGCGATCCGTCTGCTGGCGTGGCCAGCAGCTCACCGTCACCCGCGCCATCGGCCCCGAGCGACTCTCCGGCGATTGGTGGGACGACGGCTACCGTCGCGATTACTGGCGATGCGAGAGTCAGGCGGGAGAGTTCTTCGTGTATCTCGATCGCGCCGACGATGCGTGGCGGCTGCAGGGGTGGGGGGATTGAGGGCGCCACCCCGCGTCACCCAATCGGATTCCCCTCCCGGTCGCTCACCATCACCCACACGCTTCGCGTCCGCTTGCTGTAGAACAATCGCACCGTCACGTCCCGCGGATTCTGCTTGAAGGCGAAGTGAAACGAGAAAGTCGTATCCAGATGCTCCTGCAACACCCCTTCCTTGAATCGTCCGTAGAACGCCTGCACCTTGGTGCAGGGCGCCACTTCCGTGAAGAAATGCTTGCCGATCTGCTGCTGCTGGTCGAGCGCGGCCAGGCGCGACTCCACGGCGTTGAACTTCAGGATGCGGCCACTGGCGTCGAGCTGGATCATCCCGAAGGGAAGCTGGTCGAGCTCGGCCGTCGTGAGATCGTCGGCGGTGGCCGCGAGCTCCGCGGCATCGATCGGGCGGGCGGGACGAATGCTGGCGGCGTTGGACGACGGTTGTGGCATGCAGGCAATGAAGAGCGGGGACGATCCGATGGATTCGGCGGAACTAGGCCAACGGACCTGGCCGATGGGTCGTTCCCGTCCAGGTACCTGCATGATGCGCCGGCCGTCCGGCATCGCCCATGACGGCGTACGCCGAGCTCCACTGCCACTCCTGCTTCTCCCTCCTCGACGGCGCCGGCCTTCCCGAGCTGCTCGTCGCGCGCGCCGTGGAGCTGGGCCTCACCGCCCTCGCCCTCACCGATCATGACGACCTCGGCGGCGCGGTGCGCTTCGCCACTGCGGCGCGCGACACGGGGCTGCCGGGTCTGATCGGTGCCGAGCTCACCGTCGCCATCCCCGGCGGCGGCGAGAGCGACGCGACCCTCCTCACGCACCTTCCCCTCCTCGCCCGGTCGCGCGACGGCTACGCCAATCTCTCCACTCTCATCACCCTCGCGCGGCGCGACAGCCCGCGCGGGAGCCCCAGCGTATCGCTCGAGGAGCTGGCATCACACGCCAGCGGACTGTTCGCCCTCACCGGCTGCCCGCGCGGGTGGGTGGCCTCGCTCGCGGCCCGCGGCCAGCTCGAGGCGAGCTGCGAGGCTGCGGCCAACCTGCTCGACATCTTCGGCCGCGACGGTCTCGCCATCGAGTGCTGGGACCACGGGCTCCCCGAGGAGCGCGAGACGACGCGCCGCCTCATCGACGTCGCTCACGCGCTCGATGTGCCCTGGGTGGTGACGAACGACGTGCATTACGTACGGGCGCGCGACCGCATCGTGCACGACGTGCTGTCGGCACTGCGCCACCAGCGCCCGCTCGACCAGATGGGCACGCGGCTGCGCCCGAACGGCGAGTGGTACCTCAAGGGCGGGGCGCAGATCGCGCGGCGCTGGCGTCAGGCGCCGGAGGGTCTGCGCGCCACCCTTGCCGTGGCCGAGCGATGCACCTTTCGCCTCGACGAGCTCACGCCCACCCTCCCCGCCTTTCCCCTGCCCACCGGCGTGAGCCCGGACGAATATCTCACCCGCCTCGTGGAGCAGGGCGCGCACGAGCGCTGGGGCCCTCCCGGCACCGCCGCACGCGGCACGAGGCACGACACGCAGCTCGCGCACGAGCTGGCGCTCATCCACAAGCTCGGTCTCGCCGGCTACTTTCTCATCGTCTGGGACATCGTCCGCTTCGCGCGGCGCGAGGGCATCCTCTGCCAGGGCCGCGGCTCCGCGGCCAACTCCGCCGTCTGCTACTGCCTGGGCATCACCGCCGTGGATCCGGTCAAGCTCGGGCTGCTCTTCGAGCGCTTCCTCAGCGAGGAACGCAGCGAAGCCCCCGACATCGACATCGACTTCGCCCACCGCGAGCGCGAGCGCGTGCTGCAGTACGTGTACGACAAGTACGGGCGCGAGCATGCGGCCATGGTGTGCGAGCAGATCACCTATCGCGGGCGCAGCGCCGTACGCGACGCGGCGCGCGTGCTCGGCTTCAGCGTGGCCCAGGCCGAGTCGCTCGCCACGCTGAGCGACCGCTTCTCGGCCACGGCCACGGCGGACGCACTGCGCGCGGCACCGGCCGACGCCGGCGAGAGCGACGCCGCCCTCGCCGCCACGCTCGGCACGGCCATGGTGCGCGGCACCGAGGCCATCACGCGGTCGCGCGCCGAGAAGGAGAAAGCCAGGCAGGTGGCGACGCCGGTGAGCTCGTCGGACCGGCCGACACCGAAGGCCGCGTACGAGCCGTACGGCAGCCCCAACGCACAGAGCGCCGGCACGCGCGACCTCGCGCGGATCCCCACGCCCCTCGGCGAGACGGGAGGCGCGAGCATCATCGAGCGGGCGGGGCTCGATCCGCAGGACCGCCGCGTGCGCGCCCTCGCCGCCGTGGTCGAGGGCCTGCACCAGATCCCGCGTCATCGCTCCATCCACGTGGGCGGCTTCGTCCTCACCGCCGAGCCGCTGCACACCATCGTCCCGATCGAACCGGCCAGCATGCCCGGCCGCACGGTGATCCAGTGGGAGAAGGACGACCTCGATCCCGTGGGCCTCGTCAAGATCGACCTGCTCGGCCTGGGCATGCTCACGCTGCTGCAGGACTGTCTGCTGTACATCCGGCAGGGGCGCGGCGTCACCGTGGATCTCGCCACGCTCGATACCACCGACCAGGCGGTGTACGACGACCTCTGCGCCGCGGACACGATCGGTGTGTTCCAGGTGGAGAGCCGCGCGCAGATGAACACGCTGCCGCGGCTCAAGCCACGCTGCTTCTACGATCTGGTCGTGGAGGTGGCCCTCATCAGGCCCGGACCGATCCAGGGCGAGATGGTGCACCCCTACCTCCGCCGCAAGGCGGGACTGGAGAAGGTGACGTATCCGCATCCGTCGCTAGAGCCCATTCTCCGGCGCACGCTCGGCGTCCCGCTCTTCCAGGAGCAGGGGATGCAGGTGGCCATCGCGGCGGCGGGATTCACGCCAGGAGAAGCGGATCAGCTACGCCGCGCCATGGGGCACAAGCGCAGCCGCGAGCGGATGACGGAGATCTGCCAACGGATGATCAGAGGGATGGAGGCGAACGGCATCGCCCCCGATGTGGCGCTGCGGATCTACAACCAGATCAATGCCTTCGCCGACTACGGCTTTCCCGAGAGCCACGCCGCCAGCTTCGCCCTGCTCGTGTACGCCTCGGCGTATCTCAAGCACTACTTCGCCCCCGAGTTCACCGCGGCCATCCTCAATGCGCAGCCGATGGGCTTCTACGCGCCCGGGACGATCGTGGAGGATGCGCGCCGGCATGGCGTGGAGGTGCGCGCCGCCGACGTCACCCGCTCGGCGTGGGACGCCACGCTGGAGCCGCGGCCGGGCACGAGTGCGCCCGCCGTACGGCTCGGCATCCGCAGCGTGCGCGGACTGGGCGCCACCGCGCGCGCGCAGCTGGAGCAGGCGCTCGCCGAACGGCCCTTCACGTCGGTGGACGACGTGGTGCAGCGTGCCGGTCTCGATCGCCGCGCCCTGCGGCATCTCGCCGAAGCCGGCGTGCTGGATGGACTGCTCCCACACGAAACCGACCTGCGGACGCGCCGCGCCGCACTCTGGGCCGTGCTCGAGGCGGCTCGCGGCGACGCGGGGCCGCTCGCGCCACGGCGTGACATGGCGAGCATCGCGACTGCGGCGCCGCTCCCGTCCATGACGCCGGTGGAGCTCACGGAAGCCGACTACCGCATGACCGGCATCTCGCTCGCCGGCCACCCCATGGCGCACATCCGCCACGTGCTCGTGCCCAACGGGGTGAAGACAGCGCGCGAGCTGCTCCAGCAGGGGCGCGACGGCGACCGCGTCGCTACGGCGGGCCTCGTCATCTGCCGCCAGCGGCCCGGCACGGCCAAGGGATTCGTCTTTCTGACCCTGGAGGACGAGACGGGCTTGATCAATGTCGTCGTCACCCCGAAGCGGTTCGAGCAACAGGCGCTGCTCATCTCGCGCACGCCCCTGCTGCTGGTGCGCGGGATCCTGCAGGTGGAGGAGAAGGTGGTGAACGTGCGGGCGGACCAGTTCAGGGCGCTGCAGGCCGCCGTGGGAGCGGAATTCGCGCAGCGCCACGATTATCGATGAACTACCGTCTCGCGACTCGAAACCCGAGCTCCTGACTTTTCATCAGATGAACACGACTCGGGACGCTCACGCGTCCAGCGCCTCGGCCAACAGCACCTCCAGCCGCCGATTCGTCGCTCCATAATCCGCAATGTGAATCGCGTTGGTCGCGATCCGCCGCCCGCTCGCATCCACCAACTCCAATCCGAGCCGGTCGCGCGCCGCGTGATAGCGCGCGAGCTTGTCCTCGTCCATCGGCTCGCCACCGGGCAGCGGCACCGCCTGCCTGAACAACAAGAAGATCGGCTGCACCAGCTCGTAGCCGATGCCCGGCCTGAACTGACCCGATGCCTGGCGCGCCTCGGGCGCGCGCTCCTCCAGATCGGAGTGCCCCACGATCACGCCATGCAGCCGTACGGTGTGCCGCACCTCAGCCCTCCCCGGTGATGCGCCGCGCCATCACGCGATCAGTCTGGACGTCGCGGCCCAGCACGAATGGTTGCGATCCCGCATCGACGAATCCCCATCGCACGTAGAAGTCGATCGCGCGCGCGTTGTGCTCCCACACCCCGAGCCAGATCGACTCGCGTCCGCGCGTCACGGCCTCATCCAGACACCGCTGCATCAGGATGGCGCCCACGCCCGTGCCGATATGCCGCTGCCGCGCATACAGGCGGCTGATCTCGATCGCGCTGGCGCATGCCACACAGGGCGGCGCCGCGCCTTCCACGAGCATCGCGTATCCCACCACCTCGTGCCCGCGCTCGGCCAGGAACACCGTGTTGCGCGCATCGCCCAGCTCGGCGCGCTGGATCGTCTCGCCGAACGCACCCGCCATGTACTCCCGCATGTCGGCGGGATCGTTGTCGGCGCCGAAGGTCTCGCGAAATCCGGCCGCGGCCACGACGGCGAGCGTCGCGGCGTCGGCGGCGGTCGCGCGCCGGATGGTGGTGAGAGAGATCTCGCCGGATGTCATGGAGAAAAGCATATCGCGTCCGCTAGCGCCGCGCGAGGCGACGCAGTCCGAGTGCGTCATTGATCCATCGCACCAGCGGCAGGATGCGCGCGTATTCGCGCGCGAGCAGCGCCGGTAGGCGCGGATGCATCAGCTCCGCCTCGGTCAGCGGACGTCCCACGGTGAACGACTGATGCCGGAGCAGATCCGCGTGTGAGTGCGTCGCGCCAAATCCTCGCGGCATGCGCGACAGCATGGCCTCGGGGGCCAGCCCGCCGAACCGCCGGCGCAGGACGGCATCGCGCAGGAGCGTGGCGAGCGAGTCGCCATCGGCGTCGATGCGCTCGCGAACGTGGCGGAGCGTCGCGCGCGAAGGCATCCAGATCCCGCCACCGAGCGAGCTCCGCCCCGGCTCGATGTGCAGATAGAAGCCGGCACCACCGTGAGGCCCGCCCCCCGACGCCCCGCCGCCCGCGCCGACGTGGTGGAACCAGCAGGCGACGTGCGTCCTGTAGGGCGACTTGTCGGCCGAGAAGCGAACGTCGCGGTGAATGCGGAAGAGCGAGCGCTTCGGGGTGCCGACGATCTCCGGCGCGAGCGTCGCCAGGTGGACGTCGACCTCCTCCACGAGGGCGCCGAGGGGCGCGCGCAGCTCGGTCTCGTAGCGCTCGCGGTTGGACTCGAACCAGTCGCGCGCATTGTGGCGACGGAGCGCGCGGAGAAACGTGAGGGCGCCGGGCCGGAAGCCGGTGAACTCCCGCACGTCCTCTCCGCTCACAGCGGTGGCGTGGTCCGCGTATGGTCGGCGGTGACGGGGGGAGTCGCCTGCAGGCGGAACTGGAAGCGCTGCTCCACGAGCTGGCGCACGCGGCGCCCCTCCACCGATGCCGGCGCAAACCGCATGCCGGCCAACGCCTGGCGCACAGACAGCGTGAACGCCGGATGCGTGGACCGGAGGACCTCGAGCGACGACGGATCGGCGCGGCCGCTCGTGTCGACGACGTAGCGCATCATCACCTCGCCCTCCTTCCCTTCGTTCATGAGCGCCGTGGGGTATACGGGGGCGGCGCTGCCGTCCACGCGCGCGGCGGATTCATCCACCTCGAGTATCGAGTACACGGAATCTTCGGCGACCACGCTCGCCGCCGCGTCCGTGGCGCGCACGTCGGTGCCCACGGGGCCGCCGGGCGCGGGCCGGATGTACGACGCAGGTCCGGCGAGCACTCCCTCGTCCATGGCCTCTCCCGGCCGCGTCGCGCCGATGCCCACGTCCACGTACTCCAGACGCTCCACATCCGACGCCGTGGGAGGACGGCGGTCGGGCGGCGGCAGAAAGAACACCCTCGTCGCCTCACGCTCCGCCAGCTGGCGTGCCTCCACATCGGTGCCCCACACGGCGGCGCCTCCGAGCACGAGGTGCGCCGCCAGACTGAACGTCGCACTGGGACTCAGGAGCGGTGCCTTGGCGGTGGCGTGCAGAAAGAAGCGCATGCGGAGACTCCGGTAAGGCGCATTGGCGGAACGATCAGATCCGCTCCGCAGTATTGCGCCGCGGCTACGGACGGGCAAGCGTTCCGGACGAGCCCGGTAGAGCTGCGTATGTTCCCGTCACCCGTTCTCCGCGAGCGTGGCGAGTCGGGCTCCGGTCACGCGGTACGTCGTCCAGTCGTGCATCGGCACCGCACCCACCGACTCATAGAAGCGGATTGCATCCGCATTCCAGTCCAGCACGGCCCACTCCAGCCGGCCGTAGTCGCGTTCCACCGCGATCCTCGACAGCTCGCCCAGAAGTCGCCGGCCGAGCCCCTGTCCGCGAAACGCCGGAAACACGAAAAGGTCTTCCAGAAAGAGTCCCGGACGGGCCAGAAAAGTGGAGTAACTGGGAAACCAGAGCGCAAACCCCGCCGCGTCCCCGCTGGCGAACGCCAGCACCACGGAGGCGGCGGGCGTGGCACCGAAGAGGCTCTCCCGTAGCTGGTCCTCGGTCGCGAGGCACTCGTGACTCAATCGCTCGAACTCGGCCAGTCCCTGGATGCAGCGCAGGATGATGGCGACGTCGGCCGCCGTGGCGGTGCGCAGGGTGAAGGCGCTGGGAGCAGGGGGCACGGACCGTCCGTAAGTGGCGGTGAGGGAGGACGCTCGTCCTCTGGTTGGAAGCAGGCGTTTACCGTAGTTTAGCGCTTTCCGTCGCCGACCAGACAGCCGTGATCGAGATCCCCGTCAGCCTGCAGGAGACCCTCGCCGGACGCTATGTCCTCAAGCGAGAGATCGGTCGCGGCGGCGCGGCAGCCGTGTATCTCGCACATGATCTGCGCCACGAGCGGCTCGTTGCCATCAAGGTACTTCACGCGGAGCTGTCGCACGCGTTGGGAGCCCAGCGCTTCCTGCGTGAGATCAAGCTGATGGCGAGCCTTCAGCATCCGCACATCCTCACGATCCACGACTCGGGTGCGCTCGACGATCAGCTCTACTACGTGATGCCCTACGTGGAGGGCGACTCGATGCGGCAACGCCTCGGCGCCGACAACCGGCTGTCCATCGAGGAGGCGGTGCGGATCGGGCGCGAGGTGGCCGGCGCGCTTGCCTACGCGCACGAGCACGGCATCGTGCATCGCGACATCAAGCCGGAGAACATTCTCTTCTCGGGCGGACACGCCGTGCTGGCGGATTTCGGCATCGCACGCGCCATCAACCGTGCGCACGAGAAGATCACGCAGAGCGGGACGATCACCGGGACGCCCGCGTACATGAGTCCCGAGCAGGCGCGGGACCGCGCCTTCGACGGGCGAAGCGATGTGTACTCGCTCGCCTGCGTGCTGTACGAGGCAATCGCCGGCGTGCCGCCGTTCGTGGGCGAGACCCCGCAGGTGCTGCTGACGCAGCGCATCACCCGGGTCTCGCCGCTCCTGCGAGAATATCGGCACGACGTGCCGGCGCCAATCGAGGCGGTCATCGCCAAGGCGCTGTCCATCTCGCCCGACGACCGCTATGACGATGCCCGCGCCTTCAGCGCCGCCCTCTCGGCGGCGATCGGGAATTCCGGAGAGACGCTCACGGCGCGAGCGGTGCGTCGTCCGCTGCGGGCGAACCCCTGGACGTGGGTTGCCGGCGTAACGCTGCTGGTTGCCGGCGTGGCAGCCACGTCTCCGACGGGACGGGACCAGATCGACGTCATCACCGGGCGCATCGATACCGCGCAGTATGCCGTGGCCCCCTTTTACTACGAGGGATCGGCGGCGCCGGTCGGCCAGCAGGATCAGGTCGCGCAGGGGCTGTATTCGGCGTTGCGGGAATGGAACGGTCTCAAGGTCGCCAGCGACATGAGCGTGCGCGGAGCGCTGGGCAAGGCGCACGACCCGTCGCTCGAAGGGCACCTCCAGGTGGCGCGCAGTGCGCGCTCCGGCAAGCTCGTGTGGGGGAGGGTGTGGACGACGAAAGACTCCCTGTACGTGCGCGCCGGCGTGTACGATGCCATCGAAGGGAACTCGCTGCGCGAGGTCACGATCGGTGGACCGTTGGACATG
This sequence comes from Gemmatimonadaceae bacterium, assembly GCA_046598315.1. Taxonomy (GTDB): domain Bacteria; phylum Gemmatimonadota; class Gemmatimonadetes; order Gemmatimonadales; family Gemmatimonadaceae; genus AG11. Next base: position 5,245 of record JBKJIY010000053.1, on the reverse strand, counting down.
CTGGAGCGCGAGCCAGGGCGTCTCCGCACGCTCGCCGCCGATCTGCTGCGCATCGACGGCGTCCCGCGCGCGGCGCGCGGCGGGGAGATCGGCACGCGCTCGCTCGCCGCATGGCGTCACTACGAGATCGGCCAGCGCGAGCTGGCGAGGTGGCGCGTGCCGGCCGCCGTCGCCGCCTTCCAGCGCTCGGTGTCGGCCGACGACGATTACGCATCACCGCGAGTCTGGCTCGCGCAGCTTCAGCTCTGGCAGGGAGCGCCCGTCGCGCAGTGGAGCCCGCACGTGAGCGCCGCCATCCGCCATCAGGTGATGCTCGACGAACGGGCGCGCCGCGTGGCCAGCGCGCTGCAGGCGGTGCAGCGGTCCGACCTCGTGGCCGCCGAGCGCGTCTACGCCGAGATGCGCGCCGCGGACTCGCTCGACGTCGTCGCCTGGCTCGGCACGGCGTACTGTGCCGGGATGGATCGCACGGTCGTGTCGAGTCGCGCCAGCCGCACGGGCTTCGCGTTTCGAACGAGCATGAACGCGGCGCAACATGCGTATGCCCGCGCCATGCTGCTCGCGCCCGGTGCGTTCGCCGTCTTTCCGTTCGAGGTGGTGCGGCGCCTCTACACCATCGAGATGAGTGTGCTGCGGGCGGGATCAGCGGCCGACAGCACGGCGTTCTTCGCCTATCCGGACCTGATCGACGACACCCTGGCATTTGTGCCCAGGCCTGTCGCGCAGAGCGGCGCCGCGGCGATCGACGTCATTGCGCCCCGCTATGACCGCGCGCTCCGGCGCAACCGCGAGAATCTGCTCGCCCTGCTCGCCACTCTCACGCAGCGGATCCCGGAGAATCCGGATGTCTTCGAGTCGCTGGCGCGCGTGCTCGAGATGCGTGACGAGATCACCGGTACACCCAACGGGGGCTACTCGGCGCTGAGCGCGCTGGAGCGCGCGCGGCTCCTCGCCACCGACTCCGCGCAGCGCGCTCGCATCGGCGCGAGCGACGTGCGGCTGCATCTCAAGCTCGGCGATTTCAGCCGCACGTATGCCATCGCCGATTCCATGCTCGTGTCCATGCCGCGCGCGTCCGGTGCCACCGCCTCCCATCTCGTGGGTGTGGCGGCGCTGCTGGGCCGCGAGCACGACGCCATCGCGCTCGCGCGCGCCAGCGGCGAATCCGTGGTGGAGATGGGACTGCCGACGGTGCCGCTGCTCGAGGAAGTGGCGACCGCCCTCTTCATGCGGGCGGCGCTCGGCGCCTGCGACGACTCGCTCCGCGCGCTGCACCGCAAGGCGGAGCTGCTCCTCGACAGCTACGTGAGCGATGCGCAGCGCGACCTGGTGCGCCACAGGATGCTGCAGCGCCCGCTCTCGCTCGGCCTGGGGTGCTTCGGACCGCGCGCGGTGCTCAGCTTCACGACACCCTCGGGTAATCTGATGGTGGTGCATCAGGCATTCGCCCGTGGCGACATCGCTGGCGCGCGAGCCAAGCTCGATTCCATCCAGGGCATGCGCGGACAGCTCCGTCCAGGCGAGTATTCGCTGGATTTCACCATGGCGGAAGCCTGGCTGCGAGCGGGCATGGGAGACACCGCCGCGGCAGTCCGGCAGCTCGACCGCACGCTCACGGCCCTGCCCACCCTGGCGCCTCATGTGCTCTTCGAGCCCGGCATGGCGGCAGCCGTCGGACGGTCGATGGCGCTCCGCGCCGAGCTGGCCGCCCGGCAGCGCGATCGCGGCACGGCCGCCCTCTGGGCCGGTCGCGTGCTCACGCTCTGGGCGCGCCCCGATCCCTCGCTCGCTCCCACCATCGCGCGGATGAAAGCGCTCACGGCGCAGCGACTGTAGCCGCCGTCCCCTACCGCTCCGGAGAAAGCATGATGCGATTCCGTCAGCGCGACCTCACTCGCGTGCTCCTCGTCGTCGGCGCCATCGGCGCGACCGCGGCATGTAGCAAGGGCGACCAGGGCGCGGCCAGCGACTCTACCGAACGGAACGTGAGCGCGCTGGCCTCCCGCTCCGCGCCGGCCGCCCAGCCTCGCAGTCGTGCGGCGAGCGCCATGCCGGGCGCGCTGACCAAGCCCATCGACGATTATTCCGGCGACGAGTTCAACGCCCTCACCCAGCGACTCACGTTTGCAGGGGGAAAGCAGCGCGCTCGCACGTGCCGGAAAAGCACCGTCTGCGACGGAAGCGCGGCCGCGACCACCAGCGTGCGGATCGATCCCGTGGTGGAGCAGGACTCGGTGGGAGGCGCCAACATCCCGCCCTTCGGCGTGGTGCAGGTGAGGGCCACGAACCTCGGCAAGTTCGAGGAGGCCCGCTATGGCTTCCGCCCCGACACCCACATGCACTACTTCATGCTCGTGATGCCTGGCACCGGAGGCGCGGCGCGATGGCGGCTCGAGGAGCTCGACACGCGGGCGACGCCACGAACGCACCGGCAGGTGGCCACCGGTGCCTTCACCGATTGCGGGCACGATTACTGGAAGCCGGGCGCACGCATCGACTTCGTGAGCTGCGCCGCCTCGGCGCTGGCCGACAGTGTGGTGACGCTGGAGCTTCGGCTTCAGCCGGCGGCAGAGGACCCGCTCTGGATCTCGTGCGCCACCGGTTGCTGCATCTTCACCTGATCGTCACTGGAGTCGGTTCGGCGAGGTAGCGCTCGCGCAGCACTCGCGCGTGATGGCGTGCATGCCCGGCCAGGATGTACGCGAGCGCGCGCACGGTGATCGGCTGCCCGTTGGCGATGCCGCGGAGCAGCCATGCATCCTCCGGCATCGACTCGAACAGGCGCAGCGTACCGTCGCGCACGACGGCCACCTCGCCGGCAAGATCCGCCATCGTGCGCGCGTCGGATCCGGCGGCGCGCGCGTATGCGTTCTCGTCGAAGCCCGCCAGCGGCGTCGCATCGCCGCGAGCGATGCGCAACGCCCGATAGGCGAAGATGCGCTCGGCGTCGATGACGTGTCCCACCACCTCGCGCACGGTCCACTTGTCCCGCGCGTATCGGAACCCCGCGCGGGCCTCGGGGACCGAGGCGAGCAGGGTGGCCAACTCATCCCCGCCCTCGCGCAGGCTCGCGAGGATGTCGCCGTCGGGCACGGCAGCAATGTAGCCGGCATAGAACGCGGCGTACTCCGCGTCGTCCGGGCGTCCGCGCGGCGTGTCGGGCATTGTCCGTCCTGGCGGCGGTGCCGCTAGCCTGCCGCGGCCAGCTGGCGCTGCGGTCGATGACGCGTGGCGAGGAGCGCCACTCCCACGGCGGCGACTACCACCGCGACGAGCTGCGCCGAGGTCACCGGTCCGATCAGATCGCTCTTGGCGCGGAAGAACTCCACGACGAATCGCTCGGTGCCCGCCAGGACGCAGTACATGCCGAACAACCAGCCCGCGCCGTGCGCATGCCGGCGAAGTCGCCAGAGGATGACGAACATCACCAGACCCATCGCCACCTCGAAGAGCTGCGTGGGGTACACGCCCACCACCTGATCCGGGAGGTACGACGCGGGGAGATCCGTCCGATAGATCTCGTTCATGACGCGGACCGTCGTCGGCGGCAATCCCTGCGGAAAGCTCACGGCGAGTGGGCCGGTGGTGAAGCGGCCGTAATCGTCGCCCACCGCCCAGCATCCGGTGCGTCCGATCGCGTAGCCGGCCGCGATCCCGACGGCGGCGGCGTCCGAGATGCGCGGCAGCGAGGCGCGGCGCCAGCGGATGACCAGCGCGCAGAGGATCACCGCGCCGATGAAGCCGCCCCAGAAGACGAGTCCGGCGCGTCCCCAGAGCGCGCTCATGCGCTGCTCGTTGATGGCGAAGTAGATCTTGCCGCCAATCACGGTGCCGACGATCGCCGCGAAGGAGACGTCGTTCATGATTTCGGGATCGTCGCCACGGTGCTGCAGCACGATCTGACTCACCCAGTGCGCCAGGCCGAACGCCATCATCATCGCGATGCCGAAGCCCGTGATCTGCAGCGGACCGAGGTAGAACTCGAACGGATACTGCGGGAAGGGCATGGCCACTGTCATTTCCTGCGCGTGACGCGCGATTTGGTCCATACGACGATGGCGCTGCAGCTCTGACCCGGCGTGGAGAACTGGACCGGCATGTTGGCCCCGCCGTACGACTCGATGGCCGCCACCTCGTCGGGCTTCACGAAGCTGTCGAGATCACCCGCCTCGAGCTGTTGCCATTTCGCGCCGTCCACGAAGACGGTCACGCAGCCCTGCCCGTCCGAGGAGCGCGATGAGGTGACCATCGCCTGGCCGCCCCCCGCGGTGCTCACCCGCAGGCCCGGCACACTGCGAAGCAGGTCGGAGAACTGCAGCGCCCGCCGCTTCTCCAACTCGTCGGGTCCGATGAAATAGCCCGTCCCGGCCGACCGCTTCCGGTCGAGAAAGCCGACTTTCTGCAGCCCTTCGTCGCGACGCGACACGACCTCCACGGCCGAGAGCTCCTGAACAAACTCGCCGAGCCGCACCGTGACGCGGGCGGGCGCGCGGGCGGACAGCTCCACCGCGACCTCGGTGGGGCGATAGCCGATCTGTCGCACCACGAGCGCCTGCGTGCCGGCTGGAAGCGAGTCCAGCGTGAACTCCCCGTTGGCGCGGGTGAGCGCCGCCGCGCTGGTCCCCATCAGCCCCACGCGCGCATTCGCCACCGGCGCGCCGTTCTTGCTCACGACGCGTCCCGTCACGCGCGCGGAGCCACGGGGGGCCTGCAGCGCACCGGCGGCATTCGCTCCGGCCGCCACGGCCACCGGCGCCACGGACATGCTGCGCAGGGCGAGAACGCCATCGTCCTGCCGGATGTCCACCTCGGCCGTGGCCCCCCCGTCCTTGCGCTGCGCCTGGAGCTTGCCTTCGTACTTCATCGGAAGCCCGCACAGCCGGTAGGTGCCGTCGGCGGCCACCGTTGCCTCACGCACGCGCGGCACCTTCTTGATCCTGAGGTTGGTCGGCAGGCCCGGCGGGTCGGGATCGAACCACACCAGCGAGACGCGCGCGCCCTCCGCCGCCACCTCGCTGTCGGGCTCGCGCACTCGCCCCACGAGCGCGCCTGGGCCCAGCGCTCGTCGGGCCGACGTACAGTAGATGGCCACGAGCCGATCGGGACTCGGCACAGCGACGGTGATCCTCGTGATCTCGTTCGCCGCGAAGGTGATGGGCTCCGTGACGAGGCTGATGCCGAGAGTGTCGAGAATGGGGTGGTCCACCATGCCGCGATACATTCCCGGCGGGACGCTGTCCACGAG
>JBKJIY010000105.1:0-15152 GCA_046598315.1 Gemmatimonadaceae bacterium | reverse complement strand
ACCGACGCGAAGACCGCGCCGGCAGCAATCCGGGCCGGCCCAGGCTGCGGAAGCCACCGGACCACGGAATCCCGGGCGGCCACGTGGGCGGGGACGAAGACAGGAACCTGCGACATGACCCGGTCGGCCAGCCGCGAATCGGGGGCGAAGTGCGGGAGGGCCTCCAGCGCGTCCACCACGATCTGGGCATCCTCGACCAGCAGCAGGCATTCGGCGCATTCATCGAGGTGCGCGCGAAGCGGGGCGACGCCGAATCCGGCTTCGCCGTCGACCAGCAGGTCGATCTCGTTGGGGAGTAGGTGTCGGTGGTTCACGTGGCCTCTGGCTCCATGTACGGGTGCCGGGGGGAGGAGGTTTCAGAGCGCGTCATCCGGTGTCCGTCGGTCTGGATCATTCTCTGATGCCCTCCAGGGCCTCTCGCAGCTCGTGCCGCGCGCGATGGATGTAGGTCTTGACCGTGCCCAGCGGGAGATCCAGCAGGCCGGCGATCTCCTCGTACGACCGTCCCTCGACATGCCTCAGCAGAATGCAGGATCGGTACTCGGGACGCAAACGGGCGATCGCCCGCTCGATAGCGGAGCCCAGCTCCCTGGCTTCCATCTCCTCCAGCGCGCTCTCGGCATCGTCGGCCACGTCGAACCGCGACGACTCCACGGCGTCGGCCGTCGTCGCGTGCGGCGAGCCATCCATGCTGATCGTGTCGAGTTGGCGCCGCCGCAGGTGATCGATCGCCACGTTGTTGGCGATCTTGAACAGCCACGACGAGAACTTGAAGTCCGCGCGGTACCGGTCGAGGTGCGAGAGCACCTTGACGAAGCAATCCTGCGTGAGGTCCTCGGCAAGCTCGCGATTTCGCACCATGCGGAAGACCAGCGAGAACACGGGCCGCTCATATCGTCTGATCAACTCCCGGTGCGCGGCGTCCCGGCCCTCGAGAGCGAGGGCGACGACGTCGGCATCGGGGAGGTTGGAAAGGTCGAGGACGCGGAGCAAGGCGGGGTTGGCGGGGCAGCGCGCGAGCCCGGGCGGCGGGCGCCTGACGCGTCTGACAAGGTATGCGTCGCCCGCGACGCAATCCAGCGGTTCGCTTGCCCGGACCGCGGCGGCGGGCGAGCTTTCGGCGATGCACGAGACAGACGTGGAGGAGCGACGGGCGGAGCTCGCCGCCGAGGGCGGCAGCGACAAGCGAGCCTACGTGCGCACCGTGTTCGAGCAGATCGCGCCGCGATACGATCTGCTCAACCATCTCCTCAGCCTGCACATCGATACCCTGTGGCGCCGCCGAGCGCTGCGCGTGCTGGAGTGGACGCGGCGTCCCGACGGACGGTATCTCGACCTCTGCGCGGGAACGCTCGACGTGGGAGCGGAGTTGACGAGGCAGCCTGGCTTTCGTGGCTTCATCGTCGGCGCCGATTTCGCAGTGCCGATGCTGCTGGCTGGACGAGGCAAGGCCTCGCGCGAGCGACTTGCACCCGTCGCCGCGGACGCGCAGCAGCTTCCGCTCGCGGACGGCTCGATGGACGGGGCGACGGTCGCCTTCGGCATTCGCAACGTGGCGTCGCTCGACCTCGCGTTGCGAGAGGTACACCGTGTGCTTGCGCCGGGTGGTCGATTCGTCATCCTGGAGTTCACCACACCGCCATCCTTTGTCGTGCGGACCGGATACCAGTTCTATTTTCATCGTCTGCTGCCGCTGATCGGGGGGCTCATCAGCGGCCATCGCACGGCCTACAAATATCTGCCGAGATCGGTGGCACATTTTCCGGCGGAACCCGAGTTGGCAGCGCACATGACGGCGGCGGGGTTCGAGCAGGTCTCGTGGACGTCGCTGTCGTTGGGCATCGCCGCGATTCATGTCGGCACCAAGGCTGGCGCGTCGTGATGCTTCGCGCGATCGATCCGGTGCATCCGCACATGCATTCGGCTGAGGGGCCAGCCGACCGCGACACCATCCACCAGACGTGACCCGTGTCTCTCGACACTCTCTCTGATTTCATCAAGGCGATCGACGCGGCGGGTGAGCTCGTGCGCATCTCGCATCCCGTGCGCGTGCACCTGGAGCTGTGCGAGATCAGCGACCGCGTGATGAAGATGCCGGGCGGCGGTCCAGCACTGCTGTTCGAGCACGTCCTTCTCAAGGACGGCACGCGCTCGCAGTTCCCGGTGGGCATGAACCTGTTCGGCTCGATGTCGCGCATGGCGATGTCCCTCGGCGTGGAGCGCCTGGACGATCATGGCGACCGGATCACGAAGCTGATGGACCTCAAGGTGCCGGAGGGCATCATGGGCAAGCTGTCGATGCTGCCCAGGCTCATGGAGGTCGCCAAGTTTCCGCCCCGCATGAAGTCGGGCACACCGCCCTGTCAGGAGATCGTCTGGGCGGGTGACGAGGTGGATCTGGACAAGCTTCCGCTTCTGAAGACGTGGCCGGACGACGGCGGTTATTACATCACGCTGCCGATGGTCATCACGCGGGATCCGAAACGCGGAATCCGCAACGTCGGGATGTACCGCGTGATGCAGACGGGGCGTCGGACGCTGGCGATGCACTGGCAGCGCCACAAGGTGGGCGCCGCGCATTGGCGAGAGATGGCCGAGCGGGGCGAGAAGATGCCGGTGGTAATCGCGCTCGGTGCGGATCCCGCATCGATGTACGCGGCCAGCGCGCCGCTGCCGCCCACGGTGGACGAGTTCATCTTCGCCGGTTTTCTCCGCAGCAAGCCGGTGCAGCTGGCCCGCGCGCTCACCTGCGACCTCGAGGTGCCGGCCGAGGCGGACTTCGTGCTGGAGGGGTACATCGATCCCGCGGAGCCACTCGTGATGGAAGGGCCGTTCGGCGACCACACCGGATTCTACTCGCTGGCCGATCTCTACCCGCAGGTGCATGTCACGACGATCACCATGCGACGCCACGCGATCTTTCCCGCCACCATCGTGGGACGGCCGCCGATGGAGGACTACTATCTCGGCCACGCGACGGAGCGGATCTTTCTCCCGCTGCTCAAGCTGACGATTCCCGAGATCGTCGACTACCACATGCCGGCCGAGGGGATCTTCCACAACCTCGTGTTCGTGAGCATCAGGAAGGAGTATCCCGGACAGGCGTACAAGGTGATGAACGCGCTCTGGGGACAGGGGCTGATGTCGCTCGCCAAGGTCCTCGTCGTCGTGGACGACTGGGTTGACGTGCGCAATCCGCAGGAGGCGTGGTGGGTGGCGCTCAACAACATCGATCCCGAGCGCGATACGCGATTCACGATGGGACCCGCTGACGTGCTCGATCACTCCTCCCGCGCCTTCACGTACGGGTCCAAGATGGGCATCGACGCGACGCGCAAGCTGCCCGAGGAAGGGTTTCTGCGCGAGTGGCCGGCGGTCATCGAGATGGATGCGGCCACGAAGGCCTCGGTGGACGCGATGTGGCCGGCGTTGGGGCTCGCGCCGCGATGAGCGTGTCGCGTCCGGCGGGCGACGGTCCGGCGCGGGAGGGGCAGACCTTCGCTGGCGCGTCCCGGCTGGCGACGTACGCGAGCTTCGTGAAGCTGCCGCATACCGTGTTCGCGCTCCCGTTCGCCCTGATCGGTGCGACCCTGGCCTCGTACAGGCATTCCATCTCCTGGGGACGCGTCGGCTGGATCGTGCTCGCCTTCACGGCGGCGCGCTTCGCCGCCATGGGATTCAATCGCATCGTGGACCGAGCGTACGATGCGCGCAATCCGCGCACGCGGATGCGTGAGATTCCGCGCGGGGCCATGACGGTGCGCGAGGCCGGTGGTGCCGTGGCGGCGGCGTCGCTGGTGTTCATGGTCTGCGCGCGGATGCTCAATCCGCTGTGCTTCGCGCTCGCGCCGCTCGCGCTCGCCTGGGTATTCTTCTACAGCTACACCAAACGGTTCACCCGCTACGCGCACCTCGTGCTCGGACTCGGCATGTCCATCGCGCCGGTGGGCGGGTATCTCGCGGTGGCCGGACGCTGGAGCGAGCCGTGGTGGCTGCTCTGCGTGCTCGCCGTCGCCGTCGCGACCTGGGGCGCCGGGTTCGACGTGTTCTATGCGCTCCCCGACATCGCGTTCGACCGCACGCACGGGCTGCACTCCATCCCCGCAGCGCTCGGCCCGCGCGGCGGGATCGCCGTGGCCCGGGTGCTGCACGCGGTCACGGTGGTGTGCCTCGTGCTCATCGGGGGCGCGGCCTTCTCGCCAGGCACGCTGAGCGCCGCGCTCTTCTGGGCCGGAGTGATCGTCGCGACCGCGCTGCTGGTCTACGAGCATTCCCTCGTGACACCGGACGACCTGTCGCGCCTCGATGCGGCGTTCTTCACGACGAACGGCATCATCAGCCTGTCGCTGTTCGGGTTCGTGCTGGCGGGCCGGCTGGTGGCGAACGTCTCGCTCGACGTCACCGCGACGCTCCGATGAGCGCACAGCGACTGCCCATCGTCGTGGCGATCACCGGCGCCTCGGGGGCCCCGTACGCGGTGCGCCTCGTGCAACAACTGGTCGTCGCGCGGCAACCGCTCCAGCTGATCGTGTCCGCGCACGGGCTCCGGCTGCTACGGACGGAGACAGCACTCGCCTCCGTGGACGATCTGCGCGTGGCGGCCGGCGCCGACGCGTGGGATGAACTCGTCACCGTATTCGACGACACCGACCGCGGCGCCGCGCCGGCCTCCGGCTCGGCGCGCAACCGCGGCATGGTGATCTGCCCGTGCTCGATGGGGACGATCAGCGCCATCAGCCAGGGCACGTCGCGTTCACTGGTGGAGCGCGCCGCCGACGTGGCCCTCAAGGAGCGGCGTCCGCTCGTCGTGGTCCCGCGCGAGACGCCCTACAGCGTGATCCATCTCGAGAACATGCTACGTCTTACACGCGCCGGCGGGGTCGTGCTGCCGGCGAGTCCGGGGTTCTATCATCGGCCGGCGACGATCGAGGCGCTGGTGGACTTTGTCGTGGCCCGCGTGCTGGATCATCTGCAGGTGGAACACCGGCTCGGGCGGCGGTGGGGGGACGGGGATGAACGGTAGCCGCCACGTCATCGGACTCATCGCTGATACCCATGGCCTCGTGCGTCCCGATGTGCACACGGCGCTCGCGGGTGTCGATTTCATCCTGCACGCCGGCGACGTGGGAGGGGACGACATCCTCGACGAGCTCTCGCTCATCGCACCGGTGTACGCGGTCTACGGCAACACGGACACACCGGGGCAGCCAAGGCTTGCCGGGTCGATCGAGCGGGAGATTGGCGGGCTGCTGATCCACGTGTCGCACGGACACGAAGTGGGCAGTCCCACGCCCGCCCGGCTGCTGGAGTGTTATGCGGCGGACGTGATCGTCCATGGCCACACGCATCGGCAGCTCGTGACGCGCGGCGGAGGCCGGCTGGTGGTGAATCCCGGCGCGGCGGGGGCGCGGCGCTTCAAGCTGGAGCCCAGCGTGGCACGCCTGACGATCCAGCACGGCGCCGCGGCGGTCGAGATCCTCACGCTCGCAGACTGACGCGACGTCCTCCACGGTCGTGAAGTGCGACGAGCAACGCCAGCCAGCGCTCGTCGTCAGGCCGCCGGGTTCACCGCGGCGATGCCGACGTGTCCGCCGCTCGGTATGCCCGACATCAGGCCCGGCGGCTCGTCGAGGAATGCTCGCGCCTGTCGAGCGCGGCCAAGCTCGGCCGGAAAGCGCCGGAACCAAGACGACATCAGCAGCAGCTCATCGATCTCGTGCGACGGCACCTGCGCGGTATCCCGCTCCGCGCTGTCGAACACGCTTTCGACCATCTCGAGGAGCCGCAGGCGATCCAGCTCGCTCCGGGGCATGCTGTACTCGGCGCGCACCCGTCCCCGACGGATGAGATAGAGCCGGTCGTCGCCCTCGTGCCCGGGGACGTGATACACGAACGAGAGCGTCTCCACCGCGAAGCGAAACCTGATGAACTGCTCGCGCAGCGCCTCGAGGCGCTGCAACTTGTCGCGCAGCATTCCCGCGCGCTCGAACTCCAGTTGCGCGCTCGCCGTCAGCATGTCGGAGCGAAGCTGGTGCATCGGCCCGTCGTCGGCGCCGTCGAGGAAGGCGCGGGCGAGCGCGACGCGGTCGGTGTAGTGCTGCGCGGTGCATCCGCCCACACAGGGTCCGAGGCACTTCGCGATCTCGTGCCGAATACAGCCCGGCGTGCGGGGAAAGATATGGAACAGCTCGGGCTGGTCGGCGAAGTGCATCGGGAGATCCAGCCGGCAGTCGCGGAGGCCGAGCGCGTCGTTGAGCTCGCGCACCGCATCGCCAACCCGCTGCGCGCCATGAAACGGCCCGTAATAGATCTGCGCGTCGTCGGCACCCGCGCCGCGCACGACGAGCAGCTTGGGCGCCGGTCCGCGCGTGAGCTTGATGAACGCGAAGTGCCGCGCATCCTTCTTCATGGCCACGTTGAGCCGCGGGCGGAAGCGCTTGATGAGGCGCAGCTCCTCGAGGAGTGCGGCGAACTCGCTCGGCAGGTAGTCGAACTCGATGCGCGCCGCCTCGCGGACGATGCGCGCCCCCTTGTCGTCCGGATACGAGCAACGGAAATAGCTCAGCAGTCGCGACCGCAGCCGCTTCGACTTGCCCACGTAAACGATCTCGCCATCCGCGGACAGCATCCGGTACACGCCGGGACGGTCCTTGGCACGCGCGCGGACGTCCGCGCGCATCGTCTCGAGGTGCGCGTCGGAGGTGAGCGGCTTGAGCAGCCTCAGCGTTGACAGCGTGCGCACAGCACCGTGGAGCGTCCGTCGATGGCGTGAGTTTCAATGAGCCGCGAGCGGCAGCGAGGACAGGGCTCCCCCCCCCGACCATACACGGCGAGGGAGCGCTGGAAATCGCCCCGCCCTCCCGAGGCGTCGCGATAGTCGCGGAACGAGGTGCCTCGCGCCGCGATGGATTCGGTGAGCACGCCCACGATCCCGCCGTGCAGCCGCTCGGCGGCATCCGGCGACAGATCGCGCGACGCACGCGAGGGATCCACGCCCGCGCGCCAGCACGCCTCGTTCGCGTAGATGTTGCCGATCCCCACCACGACCCGCTGATCCATGAGCACCTTCTTGACCGCCGATCTCGACACCCGAAGAAGTCCCGATAGATGCGCGACGGTGAACGCCGGGTCAAGGGGCTCCACGCCCAGACCGTCCAGATATTCATCGAGTCGCGCGCCCGACATCAGCGCGACTGTGCCGAGTCGCCGTATGTCCCGGTAGTGCAGATCGCGTCCGTCGTCGAGCGCGAAGCACATGGTGGAGTACGGAGCTTCGTCATCGGGAAGCGGGCCGCGGCTCAGCAGCAGCGCACCCGTGAACCGCGGCTGCACCACGAGGTGGTCGCCGGTGTGGAGATCCACGACGACGAGCTTGGCGCGGCGCCAGCATCGCCCGATCGCGGCGCCCTCGGTGCGGCCTGCGAGACTCTCTGCTGCGACCTCGCGCAGCACGTCGGGTCGCGTGATGCGGGTGGACACGATGCGGCGCCCGCGGAGCTCGCGGTCGAGATCGCGGGCGATCGTCTCAGTCTCGGGGAGCTCGGGCAGTGGCCTGCTCCCGTTCGATCTCGCGCCATGCGATGTCGGAACGCATCTGCTTGCCCGCGAACTCCACGCGCCGCGCGTGATCGAGGCTGCGGTCGCGCGCGTCGGCCACCGAGCTCCCCGTGGCGCTCACGGCGAGCACGCGCCCGCCGGCGCTGACGAGCCGGCCGTCGGCATCCCGTGCCGTGCCGGCGTGGAAGACCAGCACACCGGGCGCCGGCGCCGGCAGTGTAATGACATCACCGGTTCGTGGCCTGTCGGGGTAGTCTGCGGCAGCGAGCACCGTCGTCACGCAGGCCCGGCTCGTCGCGGCAAATCCGTTCCGTCCGGTGGACTGCGCGTTCACTCGTGCAGGCGGATCGGCGGCGCTGTCGCCGTCATCCACCGAGCGACCGCCAATCGAGTCGCCACGCGCCACCATCGCGCACAGGTCGAGCAACCGGCAGTCGTCGTCAAGCGCCGGCATGAGCGCCTGCGTTTCCGGATCGCCGAACCGGCAGTTGAACTCCACCACGCGGACACCCTGCGCGGTAATCATCAGCCCCGCATAGAGGAGACCGGAGAATGGACGCCCGCACGCAGCGAGCGCCGCGAGCGTCGGCCCAATGACCGCCGAGCAGGCGGCCGATTCCACGCTGCCATCCTGGTCGCCGGGCAGGGTCAGCGACACGGGCGTGTACGCGCCCATTCCCCCGGTGTTGGGGCCGCGGTCATGATCACACAGCCGCTTGTGGTCCTGCAGGCCCGGAAGAGCAATGAATGAGCGGCCGTCGGTGATGGCGAAGATCGACACCTCTTCGCCCTCCATGAACTCCTCCACGAGGACCTCGGCGCCGGCCGCGCCGAAGCGATCATGCTCGAGCATGTCGTCGATCGCCGCATCGGCCTCGTGCAGGGTGGCGCAGACGATCACGCCCTTGCCGGCGGCGAGACCCGACGCCTTCACCACCACAGGCGCGCCGAATCGCCGCGCCGCAGATCTCGCGCCCTCCACCGTCGTGTGCAGCTCGGCCAGTGCGGTGGGGATGCCCGCCTCCAGCATCAATTGTTTGGCGAACGCCTTGGACGTCTCGATCGCTGCGGCAGGTTGCGTCGGGCCGAAGATGGCTAATCCCGCCGCGCGAAATCGATCCACGATGCCCGCCGCGAGCGGCCCCTCCGGGCCGACGATGGTGACGTCCACTGCGCGCTCGCGGGCGAGACGCTGGAGTGCGTCGAGGTCGCTCACGGGGACGGGAACGCACTCACCCAGCTCGGCGATGCCGGGATTGCCGGGAGCGCCGATGATCTCCACGGATGGATCCTCACGCTTGAAGCGCCAGGCGAGCGCATGCTCGCGGCCACCCGACCCGATCAGTAGAACGCGCATCGGGGGAAGATAGCGACTGGCAAACGACGCATCTGCGCTGTGCGGCGCGCGAGTGGCACCGCGGCGAATGGCGTAGCTACGCCGGGGGCACCGGATCGGAGATCGGTCCGCTCGACGCGTCGTCGCAGCCACGGAACGCGTCGGTGAAGGCGTCGCGGGCGCGATTGATGGCGTCGGTCACGCCGGCCATCGCGTTGCTCGCCCGATCCGAATAGTAGTGCCCGGCGTCACGGTAATCGTCGTCCAGTCCCTGATCGGGAGCCCCGCGGCGCGCGTACGTGCCGGCCACGATCGTGTCGTAGGCGCCCGTCGCGCGCCAGCGTTCCAGTTCCCCGGCGCGCACGGTGTTGAACGGGTGCTCGCGAAAGGCACTGTTGACGAGCTTGAACAGCTTGTCCCAGCGGTCCCCGCCAGTCTCGTAGGCAGCCGCCTGGCGCATGAACTCCTCCACGCTGGCCACGTCTCCGTACGCGGGGCCGCCGGCGAGCTTCATGAAGCTGCGCTGGGCTGCCAGGGCGTCCTGCACGGCGAGCAGGCCCGCGCGGTCCGCGGAGAACTCGCTCTTGCGATGCCACTCGAGCAGCGTGAGATGGAAGGGCAGCAACGCGAGGCCGACCGGCAGCAGGGCGGTGGAGCCGACCACGAGGATGATGAGGGCGATGGTGCGGTACGTCAGGTGCCCGCTCATGATGTGCCCCAGCTCGTGCGCCAGGAGAAACCGCCGTTCATCGTCGCCGTCGAGCAGCTCGAGGGCGCCCGAGGAGATGACGATGAACGGACGCTCGAAGCCCAGTGCGTAGGCATTCACCGTGGGCGACTGCGTCACGTAGAGCTCGGGCACGTCGGTGTCGAGCGTGGCGCAGATCTCCAGCAGCAGGGCGTGCAGCGCGGGCCGTTGCGCCGGCGTCACCTTCACGGCGTTGGCGAGGAAGAGCTGGCGGACCCCGCGCTCCTGCACGAAGCCCGCGACCCGGTTGACCACCTCGTCGAATCCCGGGATGGCGCGCAGCGTGTTGAGGGCGGCGCGATCGGCCGGGTGCTCCCAGGCGCGGGAGGAGATCTGCGGCAGCGCGACGGGCATCGGGGGCTCCTGATAGGGGTCGGGAGCCTTACGGGGGCGGGGCCGGGAAAGTGTCAGGGGGCGGCGTTCGCTCCTCGATTGTCGGTGCTCGGCCGTGAACCGTAAACCGTGGAACCGCGCTACACCACGTGAAACGCGTGCTCAAGATCGGCCAGCAGATCGCCGACGTCCTCCACCCCGCAACTCAGCCGGATCAGACCTTCCGTGATGCCGAGCGCGGCGCGGTGCTCGATCGGGACACTGGCGTGGGTCATCGACGCCGGATGGCTGATGAGGCTCTCCACGCCGCCGAGCGACTCGGCGAGGGAGAAGAGCCGACACCGGCTGAGCACCTCGTTCGCCCGCTCCCTGGTGCCGAGCTCCACCGAGATCATGCCGCCGAAGCCCGACATCTGCGCCTTGGCGAGCGCGTGTTGCGGATGGGACTCCAGGCCGGGATAGAAGATCTTGTCCGGCCCGAGGCGCTCGGCGAGCCACCCGGCGATCTGCCGACCGTTCTCGTCGTGACGGGGCATGCGCAGGTGCAGGGTCTTGGTACCGCGAAGCGCAAGCCATGCGTCGAACGGCCCGGGATTGGCGCCGGCGGCGTTCAGGTTGAACTGCAGTCGCGTCGCCAACTCGTCGTCCTGGAGGATCGCGATGCCGCCAATCATGTCGGAATGGCCGTTCAGGTACTTCGTCGTCGAGTGATAGATGATGTCGGCGCCGAACTCGAAGGGCCGTTGGAAAAACGGCGAGCAGAAGGTGTTGTCCACCACGAGGAGTGCGCCGCCCCGATGCGCGATCTCGCCCGCCGCCCGCAAGTCGGTGATGCGCATCAGCGGATTGCTTGGCGTTTCCACCAGCACCATCCGCGTGGCCGGTGTCATGGCATCGGCGATGCGCTGCGGATCGCGGGTGTCGACGTACGTGAAGGTGAGGCCGAACTTCCTGAGAATCTTGTCAAAGAGACGAAAGGTGCCGCCGTACACATTCTCGGCGACGACCGCATGATCGCCAGCCTCGAACAGCAGCATGATCGAAGTGATGCATCCCATGCCCGAGCTGAAGGCAATTCCGTGTCGGCCGCCCTCGAGCGCGGCGACGTTGCGCTCCAGGGCTTCTCGCGTCGGGTTCTTGCCCCGGGCGTATTCATACCCCTTATTCTGCCCCAGCGCGTCCTGCACATACGTGGACGTGAGATAGACCGGAGTCATGATGGCGCCGGCGAGAGGCTCGGGCCGCTGGCCAGCGTGGATGGCGCGGGTTGCGAAACCCGCGACGAGATCTTCATCGAATACGCGCGTCATGCCGATACTACTCCCGGTCGAATCGTGTTGCGCAAGCTAACGGCCGGGCGTGGGAGGGGCGAGACGCCTCTCGCGTCGGCAGCTCCATGACACAACGGAACCTCCGCGATCATGACTGACTCCAGCACCGCCGCCACCCCGTACTGCCTCATCGTCGACGATGAGCCTCGCCTGCGCCAGGTACTCGTGCATCTGATGCGGAACGACGGCTTCACCTGTGTCGAGGCGGGCAATGGCGAGGAGGCGCTCGTGCAGCTGGAGCAGCATCCGGTGCGACTGATCATGAGCGACCTGCGCATGCCGAAGATGGACGGCCTCGAGCTGCTGCGGCACGTGCGTGGCCGGTGGCCAGACATCGCCGTGGTGATGATCACCGCAGTGGCAGACGTGGAGGTGGCGGTGAGCTGTCTGTCCATCGGGGCGATGGACTATCTCACCAAGCCCTTCCATCTGGAGGAGGTTCGCGCTCGCGTCGCCCAGGCGCTCGAGAAGCGCCGGCTGGTGATCGAGAACCGCGGCTACCAGGAAAGTCTCCAGGCCAAGGTCGCCGTGCAGGCGCGACGGCTCGAGGAGCTGTTCCTCGCCAGCATCCAGTCGCTCGCGGAGGCGCTGGAGGTGAAGGACCCGTACACCCGCGGCCACTCCATCCGGGTCAGCCACTACTCCACGGTCATCGCGCGCGAGATGTCGGTGGACGGGGAGATGCTGCGGCAGGTGGAGCTCGGCGGCCACGTCCACGACATCGGGAAGATCGGCGTGCGCGAGGCGGTGCTCAACAAGCCGGGCAAGCTGACCGACGCGGAGTACGAGCACATCATGACGCATCCGATGGTCGGCTGGAAGATCCTCGCGCCGCTTCTCGGGGAGGCGCCCGTCGCGCTCAACATCGTGCGCTCGCATCACGAGCGATTCGACGGGCGCGGAATGCCCGACAAGGTCGCCGGCACGGACATTCCGCTCGAGGCGCGCATCGCGGCGGCGGCTGACTCCTTCGACGCCATGACGTCGGATCGTCCCTATCGGCCCGACGGGCTCACGATGGAAGAAGCGGTCGCGGAGATTCGGCGGTGCAGCGGCACACAGTACGACCCGGACATCGTCGCGGCGTTCATGAGCGCGGTGGAATCCGGACGGCTGGCGCTGATGCCGCGAGTGCCGTCGTATGTGCCGCCGGTGAGTGTCGCCACCTGAGACGTGGGCGAGCGGCTGCTATCGCGCCGGAACGTCGCTCCGCGAGCCTGACATCCGCCCGCCGGCGCTCAACGGCACGCCCGTCGCGGCCTCCCAGCGCTCCGCGAGCTCCACAGCCGGCGCGCCGCCCACGCAGATGCAGAGCCGGAGCACGCCCGGCTCCACGGCGCTCAGCATCGCGGCGAACTGCTCGGCGCGTCCCACCACGACGCTCACGCCTTGCGACAGGCCGGCCGCCGCGCGCGCGGCATCGAAGTCGGCCATCGTGCTCACGCACGCGCCGGCGAGCAGGGGCGCGCCCAGTCCCACGGTGAGCGCCACGGGATCGGAGAACGGGACCAGGACCAGCAGCTGGTCGGCCACGCCGTAGCCGAGCGCCGCTTGCGCGCTGCGGGCGTCGGTGAGCAGATCGCCGTGCGACAGCGAGCGTCGCGCGCCGGATCCCTGGAGCAGGACGAGCTCCTCCGCGCGGCCCGGCACGTCGCGCTCGCCTTCCACCGAGAGCCCATGGTGTGAGCCGAGGTCCACGTCCTGGCGCCGCTCCGCGGTGATGACGACCGCCGAGCGGGGCGCGTCGTCGAGCAGCACGTGCGTGAGCTGAGCGGGCAGCCGCTCGGCGAGCGCCCGCGTGGTGAACACTGCGCCGACGCCGGCCGCCGCGCACAGGGCAGCGATCGACGCGGCGGAGGCGTCCGGCGCGGCGAGCACCGCGCCGCGGCCGTCGCTGGCGGCGAGCGCCGTCAGGAACGCCGGCGATGGAGGAAGCAGGACCATGGAACGCCGGCCGGCCATCGCGCGCACCAGGGACGCGCTGCGCTGCAGCAGCGTCAGCCCAGCGGCGACGAGCTGCTGCGCCTCCCAGGGCGTGCCCGCGACGTCGCCGATGCGGCCGCCCCCCGCGGCGAGCGCGATGGGGAACAGCGCGAGTGGATTGCTCACGACAGCGCGCGTTCGGTGAGAGTGCTCATCTGCTCAAGTGTAGCGACGAAGCGGTGCGCGGCCAGCCGTCGCTCACGCTTGCCCGGACGCGTGGCGAGCATACCTTTCGGTTCCCCGAAACAGATGGAGATGGGCATGGCCGTGGGCGGTTTGATGGTGAGCGTGTCGGGCATTCGCGGCCGCGTGGGCGATTCGCTCACGCCGGAGGTCGTGGGGCGCTACGCGGCGGCATTCGGCGCCTGGTCGATCGCGCAGGGGCGGTCGCGCACGGTGGTCGTCGGGCGCGACAGCCGCGTCTCGGGCCCCATGTTCCATCGCATCGTGGTGGGTACGCTGCAGCTCGTCGGCTGCGACGTCATCGACATCGGCCTCACGACGACACCGGGCTGCCAGCTCGCGGTGGAGCACCATCACGCCGCGGGAGGCGTGATGCTGTCGGCCAGCCACAATCCCATCGAGTGGAACGCGCTCAAGCTGATCGGCTCCAGCGGACTGTTCCTGGAGCAGAGTGAAGGCGTCGCCATGCGCGCGCTGCTCGAGTCGGGGATTGCCTACGCGGCGTGGGACCGGATCGGCACGGTCACGGCGGATGACGGCGTGGCGGCGCGGCATGTCGCGTCGGTGTTGGCGATTCCCTATGTGGACGTGGAGGCGATCCGGGCGCGGAAGTTCAAGGTCGCGCTCGACTGCGTGCGCGGCGCCGGTGCGACGGTGATGCCGCTCCTCCTCGAGCGACTCGGCTGCGAGGTCGTGTCGATCAACATGGAGCCCGACGGGCGCTTTCCGCGGGAGCCCGAGCCCATTCCCGAGAATCTGGGAGAACTCGAGCGCCTCGTCAGGGACAGCGGTGCCGACGTCGGCTTCGCGGTCGATCCGGACGTGGACCGTCTGGCACTCGTGAGCGACGCGGGCACGGCGATCGGCGAGGACTACACGCTCGCGCTGGCGGCGCGTCTCGTGCTCAGACATCGGCCTGGACAGGTCGTGACGAATCTCTCCACCAGTCAGGTGGTGGAAGACGCCGCGCGGGCGGCGGGGAGCGACGCGGTGCGGGCGCCCGTGGGCGAAGTCAACGTGGCGGTGCGGATGCGCGAGCTCGGCGCGCCGATTGGCGGCGAGGGCAATGGAGGTGTCATCCTCCCGGAGGTGCACCTTGGGCGGGACGCGCCGATCGGCGCGGCCCTGCTCCTGCAATTGCTGGTGGAGGAGGGGCGCAGCCTGTCCGCGTTGGTGGGAGCGCTTCCGCGGTACGTGATCGTCAAGGACAAGCTCGACCGTCCGGAGGCGAGCCTGGACGCGGTGTATGCGGCATTGCAGCGCGCGTTTCCGGACGCGTCGATCGACACGCAGGACGGCTTGAGGTTGTCCTGGCCGGACCGGTGGGTGCATGTGCGTCCGTCGGGCACGGAGCCGATTGTGCGGGTCATCGCCGAGGCGCCGGACGAAGCGGGTGCGCGGGAGCTGGTTCGGCGGTCGCGCGAGCCGCTCGACGCGCTCCGCAGCTGACCGAGGGAACGCCGGCAGGGATCTTTCATCAGAGGAACGCGAGACATGTGCGGAATTGTCGGCTACATCGGACCCCGGACGGCGACGAGCGTCCTCATCGACGGACTGAAACGCCTCGAGTACCGCGGCTATGATTCCGCGGGTGTCTCGCTGATGAATGGCGCGGGCGTGGAGACGCGCAAGGCGAAGGGAAAGATCGCCATGCTCGAGGCCGCGATCAGCGAACGGCCCA
>JBKJIY010000003.1:0-10994 GCA_046598315.1 Gemmatimonadaceae bacterium | reverse complement strand
CTCGCCGGTGCGCCGCGCGGCCTCGCGCTACGGTCCGCGCTCGCGGCCCGGGCGGTGGAGGTGGTGGAGGTGGAGGCGCTGGAATTCGCGAGTGCCGCGGAGACCGAGTCCCCGCAGGGCGTGCTGGCCATCGGAAGCATTCCCTCGCGCGCGCCGACCTCCGTGGTGCTGTCCCGTGTGGCCCGCGTCGTCGTGCTGGACGCAGTACAGGACCCCGGAAACGTGGGAACGATCCTTCGCACCGCGGCCGCCCTCGGCGCTGACGCCGTGCTCGCGATGCCCGGGACCGTCGATCTCTGGAATGCCAAGGTCGTCCGAAGTGCCATGGGCGCCCAGTTTCACGCAATGGCGCTGCCGTGCAGTTGGGAGGCGCTCGATGCCCTTCGGGCGCGAGATGCGCTGCCATTGTGGGGCGCCGACGCGGATGGCGTCGCGCTGGATCAGCTCGTCGCGCCCGCTCGGCTCGCGCTCGTCGTCGGCAACGAAGGCGCGGGTCTGTCCACGGAGGCACGGCAGCGTCTCGATGCGGTGGTCGCGCTCCCGATCAGCGCGACCGTGGAATCGCTCAACGTCGCCGTCGCCACCGGCATCTTCCTCTACCAGCTTCGCGCGTGATCCCTCCCTGGCTCGCCATCGTCTACGCCATGCTCGTCGGCCTGTGTGTCGGATCGTTTCTCAACGTCTGCATCGCGCGCTGGCCCCGTGACCTGAGCGTCGTGAGTCCTCGCTCCCGCTGCCCCCAGTGCGGTCATCAGCTCGCCTGGTTCGACAACATCCCGCTGGTGAGCTGGATCGCGCTGCGCGCGCGCTGCCGCGGATGTCACGAACCGATCTCGCCCATCTATCCACTGCTCGAGCTCGGGATCGGGCTCGTGTGGATGGCCTGCGCGTGGCACTACGGGCCCAGCCTGCTCGCCCTGCGGCTCGCCGTCTTCATCACGATCCTCGTGGGCGTGGCCATCACCGACGCGCAGTCCTATCTCATCCCCGACGGCTACACCATCACGGGCCTCGCCTGGGCGCTCGTCACCTCGGTCGCGGCGGCCTTCCGCGGCGAAACCGTGCTCTTCGCCGGCCCGTACGACGCCCTCATCGGTGCGTGCGCCGGCGCGGGCCTCATCGCCATCATTGGATGGCTGGGCGAGGCAGCGCTGAAGAAGGAGGCGATGGGAATGGGCGACATGACGCTCATGGCGTTCGTTGGTGCCGCGATCGGACCGGCGCGCGCCATCGGGACTATCTTCGCCGGCGCCACCATCGGGGCCGTCGTCTTCCTCGCGATCGTCTATCCCGTCGCGCTCCTTCGCCGCGAGCGCGCGGCACAGCAGACGGAGCTTCCGCTCGGCACGCCGCCGGTCGAGCTCCCCCTCGTGCCCTTCGGCGTGTTCCTCGCCCCGGCGGCGGTGCTCATGCTCTTCTTCGGCGACCGGCTGCTCGCCAGGCTCATGGGTCAGGGGTGACCGGAATGATCGGCGAGTTCTACTCCGAATCGAATGCGCTGGGCCGGTTCACCCGCGATCTCACGGCCGACGCGCGCGCCGGCCGGCTGGAGACGGTGCGCTGCCGCGACGAGGAGATCGCGCGCACGATCGACATCCTGCTGCGCCAGGGGAAGAACAATCCCGCCCTCGTGGGCGCCGCGGGAGTGGGGAAGACGGCGATCGCGGAGGGACTGGCGATGCGCATTGCCGCGGGCGAGGTGCCGGTGGCGATGCGAGAGCTGCGCCTGCTCTCCCTCGACGCCGTCGGCCTGCTCGCGGGTACGACGTACCGCGGGCAGTACGAGGAGCGGCTCCGAGCCCTCATCGCTGAAACGGCCACCAGCGGCGACGTGCTGCTTTTCGTGGACGAGATGCACAATCTCATCGGACAGGGCAGCGTGAGCGGATCGGCGATGGATGCGGCGAACATGCTCAAGCCAGCGCTCGCGCGCGGCGAATTCCGTCTGCTCGGTGCGACGACGGACGACGAATACGAGCGATGGATCCTCGGCGATCCGGCCCTGGAACGCCGCTTCCAGAAGATCGCGGTGCGCGAGCTGTCGCCTGCGGAGACGCTGGAAATCCTGCGCACTCGCGTTCCGTCATTCGCGCGACACCATAATGTCGTCATCACCGACGCTGCCGTCCGCGCGTCGATCGAGCTCACGGACCTCTGGGTGACCGATCGACGCCGGCCCGACAAGGCGATCGACGCGTTGGATGAAGCGTGTGCGCACACGCAGGCCACGGCCAGCTACTCGCCGGCGCTCGAGGCCCTCGTGGCCAGACGGCGCGCCTGGATGCGCAGTGCCAGGCGGCAGGGGGAAGCCGCCGCGCAGGCCCGCATCGACGCCGGACCCCAGTCGCTCGACCGGATGACGCGTGGCGGCTTTGCCGCGCTGGAACGGCTTGGCGCCGAGCTGGAAGCGGCGCTCGCGGGCACGTCCCACGGCGACCAGAACGCCCCGACGCCGGCCAATCCGGTGTCAGTCTCTGACGCCACGAGCGCCGAGCGCGCCGTCGTGGATGCGGAGCTCGAGCGAACGCTGCTGGACGAAGGTATCGTCGTACGAGGGCACGACGTCGCGCGCGTCGTTGGGCTCATGACAGGACGGAGACTCGAATGGGAGGACTGACCGTGCATCGTGTCATCGCGTGCGCCGCCTCGGCGCTGCTCGTCTCGCTCGCCGCCTGCCGCGGTGGCGGCAGCGGCGGTCCCTACGGCCGCGAGCTCGACGAGGCGATCCCGCGCATCGAGCGGTCGGTCGGCCTCAAGTTCAAGCAGCGGCCCAGAATCGAGGAGCGTACCAAGGCACAGGTCCTCGAGTTTCTCGTCCGGAAGTTCAACGAGACGTCGGCGGATCAGCTCGTGGGCGAGGAATCGGCGTACAAGCTGCTCGGCCTGCTCCCGGACACGATGGACCTGCGCAAATTCATGCTCGCAGTGCTCGGCGAGCAGGTAATTGGCTACTACGATCCCGAGCTCGAGGTGCTGTATGTGGTCAAGGGCGCCGACGAGAAGACGGTGAGCATCACGATCACGCACGAGCTCGTCCACGCGCTGCAGGATCAATACATCGATCTCGACTCGCTGCAGAAGGCCACCAAGGACAACGACCGCCTCACTGCGGCGCAGGCGCTGATCGAGGGACAGGCCCAGTTCGAGCAACTCTCCATCATGCTCGGCGGCAGCAGCAACATCGCCGTGTCGGTGGGTGGCGGGGAGCAGATCCGCGAATTGATCCGGCAGAATCAGAGCGCCATGCCGATCTTCGCGACGGCGCCGATGCTCATTCAGGAGTCATTGCTCTTTCCCTACCTCAGCGGCGCCGACTTCGTGCGGCGCTTCAAGGAGCGCAACCCGAAGGGCAATCCGCTGCTGCGCGTGCCGCGCTCGAGCGAGCAGCTGCTGCACACCGACGCGTACTTCGGCGCCACGCCCGACGAGCCGAGCACGGTAACGCTCCCCGCTCCGCGCGGGGCGACGAGCGTGTACGAGAACGATCTCGGCGAATTCGGGACGCGCCTCTTTCTTTTTCAGCATGTGAAGGACGCGGTGCTCTCGGCGCGCTCGGCCACGGGATGGGATGGCGACCGGTTCGTCGTGCTGCGGGGCGCTGCGGGCAGGGGCATCGTCTGGGCGAGTGTATGGGATGGTCCGCTCGAAGCGGCCGGCTTTACCGACGCACTCACCCGGGCGACCACGAAGCGCACTGGAGCCGCCGAACGCAACGTGGCCGGGGGCGGCGCGACGTTCGCCTGGAAGGGCCGCACCGTGTCCATCATGCCGCGCACCATCGCCGGACGCGCGGCGGTGATCTACAGCGATCTCCCGGATGCGATGAGCGGGGTCATCGATCCAGCCGGCATCACGGTCGTTCCACGGTGACTTGCGTGATGCCCGGCTCACTCGTCACCTGACGCGTCGCCGCCGAATCCAGCGACGGCGGTACGGCGAGGGCGCCGGCGCCTCCCTCGGGGGGCCTGTCGTCGTGCACGGTGGGGAGCAGGGCGAGACGGAGGACTTCGTCCATGGTGGCGACGAAGGTGAAGGTCACCGTCTTCTTCACCTCGTCGGGGACGTCGCGCAGGTCCTTCTCGTTCGATTTCGGCATGATCAACTGACGCAGGCCCGCCCGGTACGCGGCAAGGACCTTCTCCTTCACGCCGCCGATCTCCAGCACCTTTCCGCGCAGCGTCACCTCGCCCGTCATGGCGACGTCGCGCCGCACGGGCCGCTGCGACAGGGCGCTGGCGATGGCGAGGGTGAGGGAGATCCCCGCGCTCGGGCCGTCCTTGGGGATCGCGCCCGCTGGCAGATGCACGTGGATGTCGAACTCCTTGAACGTCTCGGCGGGAATGCCGATCTGCGTCGCCCGCGACCGCACGTAGGAGTGCGCCGCCTCCACGCTCTCGCGCATCACGTCGCCGAGCTGTCCCGTCACCGTCATGCGGCCGCTGCCGGGCATGCGCAGCGCCTCGATCACCATCAGGTCCCCGCCCGTGGCCGTCCACGCCAGTCCCGTGACGACGCCGATCTCGGGCACCATCTCC
Source organism: Gemmatimonadaceae bacterium (assembly GCA_046598315.1). Classification (GTDB taxonomy): domain Bacteria; phylum Gemmatimonadota; class Gemmatimonadetes; order Gemmatimonadales; family Gemmatimonadaceae; genus AG11. Next base: position 6,459 of record JBKJIY010000003.1, on the reverse strand, counting down.
GCCTCCTCCACGGCGTAGCGGGGGACGCCGAGTATCTCCTCCACCCGTTCCACGTCGATCACCCATGCGCCTTCCTCACCCTCCGCCTTGCGTCGCGCGCGCCGGCGCATCACCGCCGCGAGATTGCGCCCGAAGTTGCGGAGGCCGGCCTCGCGCGAGTAGCGGTTGGAGATGAAGGACAGCGACTCGTCGGTGAACTGGATGTCCCTGTCGCTGATGCCATGCTCCTCCAGCAGGCGCGGCAAGAGATAGCGCCACGCGATCTCCACCTTCTCCTCCATCGTGTAACCGGCGATGCGGATGACCTCGAGCCGGTCGCGCAGCGGCGCGGGGATGTCGAACAGGTTGTTCGCCGTGCAGATGAACAGCGCGCCCGAGAGGTCGAACGGCAGGTTGAGGTAGTGGTCGACGAACTTGTCGTTCTGCGACGGGTCGAGCACCTCGAGCATGGCGGCCGTCGGGTCGCCGGAGGGTCCGCCACCCGACATCTTGTCGATCTCGTCGATCATGAGCACCGGATCGTTCACCTGCACGCGCCGCAGCGCCTGGATGAGCAGTCCGGGCATCGCGCCCACGTACGTGCGACGGTGCCCCCGGATCTCCGCTTCGTCGCGGACGCCTCCCACCGAGATGCGGTAGAACTCGCGCCCGATCGACGTGGCGATCGCCTCGCCGAGTGACGTCTTGCCTGTGCCCGGCGGTCCGACGAAGCAGAGGATGGGCCCGTGCGGATCGCCGCCGCGGAGCTTGCGGACCGCCAGGAACTCGATGATTCGCTCCTTCGCCTCGTTCAGTCCGTAATGCCGGTTGTCCAGCGCTTCCTCCACCTTGGCCAGGGCGATCTCGTCCACGCCGCTGTCCTTGTTCCACGGAAGCGAAAGGATCCAGTCCAGGTAGGTCCGGATGACCTGGTACTCGCTGCTCGCCGGCGACAGCTGCCGAAGACGCTCCGTCTCGCGGCGCGCCTCCTGACCCACCTTCTCCGGGAGCTTCGCCTCCTCCACCTTGCGCAACAGCTCCACCGCTTCCTTCTCGCCGGGGTCGGTCTCCCCCAGTTCGGCCTGGATGGCGCGAAGCTGCTGCCGCAGGTAGAACTCGCGCTGGTGCTGCTCGATCTTGATCTCGGTCTGGCGCTTCACGTCTTCCATCACCCGTGCGCGCGCCACCTCCCGCTCCAGCCGGTTCAGGATGAAGCGCAGCCGCTGACCCACGTCCAGCCGCTGCAGCACCTCATCCTTGTCGGTGATGCGGAAGTTCATGTTCGTGGCCGCGAGATCGGCGAACCGGCCCGGATCGGAGATGTTCATCTTCAGGATCGCGGGCACTTCATCGGGGATCCGGTCGACGAGCTCCGCCAGCGTTTCGGCCGCGGCGATCACCCGCGTGACCAGATCGTCGAGCTCCGATTCCTCGGCCGGGGTCTCCTTTACCCCGCGGACGCCAGCCACCGGAAAGGGCTCCGTCTGATCGATCCGCTCGATGACGATGCGCCGGAGCCCCTGCAGCGTGATCTGGACGGTGTCGCCCGGCAGGTTGATGCGCTCGTGCACGCGCGCGGCGACTCCCACCCGGCCCACGAACTTCTGCAGATCGATCGGCTCGTCGTGGTCGCCTCCCGCGACGACGAGGGCCACGACGAGGCCCGCCTCTTCATGCGCGCGCAGCAGCGACAGATTCTCGGGCGCTCCCATCTGCACCGCGATCGTACCGAGGGGATAGACGATGGTGGAGCGCAGCGCCATGAGCGGCAGCGTCGGCGGGAGCTCGGACTTGAGGATGTCCTCCTTGCGCTGTGGCTTGGCCATGGACGAGAAAATAATGGCGGGACGGCCGGACCGTCAGAGCGGTCGGCAGAAGGGCTGTCTTGTCCTAACTCCATCCCAGAGCTACGTTTATAGGCTATGTTCGATGAGCTTTCCGAGAAACTCGAGGTCGCCTTTGCGCGCCTCCGCGGGCGCGGTGTCCTCACCGAGGCCGATATCAAGGAGGGGCTGCGCGAGGTGCGCCGCGTCCTCCTCGAGGCGGACGTCAACTTCACGCTCACCCGCGAGTTTCTCGAGCGCGTGGAGAAGCGGGCGGTTGGCGTCTCCCAGCTCAAGGCGGTCTCGCCGGCGCAACAGCTCGTCAAGATCGTCCACGACGAGCTCACCGCCATGCTCGGGGAGCGGCGCGAGGGCCTGAAGCTCAGCACGGTGCCGCCCACCATCGTCATGATGGTCGGGCTGCAGGGCTCGGGCAAGACGACCACGGCGGCCAAACTCGCGCGCAAGCTCAAGGCCGAGGGACGGCAGACGCGACTCATCGCCTGCGACGTGTACCGTCCGGCCGCCATCGACCAGCTCGAGACGCTCGGCCAGCAGCTCGACATTCCCGTGTACGCCGAGCGCGAGCATCAGGACGTGGTCGCCATCGCGCGCAATGGCATCGACCAGGCGCGGCGCGCCCGCGATCGCGTGGTCATCGTCGATACCGCCGGCCGGCTGCAGATCGACGACGACATGATGCAGGAGCTCGAGCGCCTCAAGGCCGCCATCAGGCCGGACGAGATCCTGCTCGTCGCCGACGGCATGACCGGGCAGGATGCCGTGAAGATCGCCCAGGGATTCGACGCGCGACTGGGCGTGACCGGCGTGATCCTCACCAAGATGGACGGCGACGCGCGCGGCGGCGCCGCCCTGTCGATCTACGGGATCCTCAAGAAGCCGATCAAGTACATCGGTGTGGGCGAGAAGACCGACGCGCTCGAGGATTTCCATCCCGAGCGCATGGCCGGCCGGATCCTGCAGCAGGGCGACATCCTCTCGCTCGTGGAAAAGGCGCAGGGCGCCTTCGACGCCGACGAAGCGAAGAAGATGGAGCGCAAGGTCCGCAAGGAAGGGATGGACCTGCAGGACTTCCTCACCGCCATGAGGCAGATCGAGAAGCTCGGTCCGCTGGAAGGGCTGCTCAAGATGATGCCCGGTGTGAACAGCAAGATGCTCAAGCAGGTGAAGGACGCCGACCCCAGGCGCATGCGGCACATGGAGGCGATCGTGCTCTCCATGACGCCCGAGGAGCGCCGCAAGCCGGAGCTGATCAACGGCACCCGTCGCGCCCGCGTCGCCAAGGGCAGCGGACGACCCATCAGCGAGGTGAATCGCCTGCTCGAGCAGTTCCGCGAAATGCAGAAGATGATGAAGAAGGTGTCGGGCGGCGGGTCCGGCGGCGGCAAGGTGCGGATGCCGCCCGGGATGTTCGGGGGGATGCGTTAGGTTTCAAGAGAACTGGAGACGTTACGTTTCAGTCCCTGGGTGCGGCCGGGAAACGCCCGGCACGCGATGAGCCCAGCGTAGTACAGCAACCTGTTTCAGGAGCAGTCCAGTGGCCGTCAAGATTCGCCTTCGTCGTGTGGGCCGGAAGAAGAGCCCCATGTACCGTATCGTCGTCGCCGACTCCAAGAGCCCGCGCGACGGCAAGTTCCTCGAGATCGTGGGGCAGTACCAGCCGCGCACCGGCGACAAGGCGCTCAACCTCGACACCGCCCGCATCGACCACTGGCTGAGCGTCGGCGCGCAGCCCACGGACACCGTCCGCTCATTGCTCCGCAAGGCGGGCATCCTGAAGCAGCGTCACGAGACCCGTCTCGCCGCCAAGCTTCAAGCCAAGGCCGTTCCGCTCAGCGAGAAGGACGAAGGCTGAGCTGCGACCGGATAGCGCGATGACGACGCCCGAGTTCATCATCGTCGGGCTGGTCCGCAAGGCACATGGCATTCGCGGCGAGGTCGTCGTGGAAGTGATCACCGACGCGCCGGACGCAGCCTTTGCGTCCGGCCGTCGTGTATTTGCGGGCACGCCGGCCGGCGAGCTCGCGACCAACCGTCTCGAGCTGCATGTGAGCGCGAGCCGCCCGCTCAACGAAGGTTTGCTCGTGACCTTCGCGGAGATCCCCGACCGGACCGAGGCCGAGTCCTGGCGCGGCCGGTATCTGCTCCTGCCCGCCGGCGAGCTGCCGGCGCCCGCGGAGGACGAGGTGTATCTGCACGAACTCGTCGGCATGCGCGTCGAGCGCGAAGGCGGAGAGATCGTCGGCGCGGTGGAGGAGATCTACGAGCTCCCGCAGGGTCTGGCGATCGACATCCGCCGCGCGCCGCCGCGCGAGAGCGACACCGTGATGCTGCAATACGACGACCGCACCATCGCGTCCGTCGACAAGCAGGCGCGCGTCATCGTGGTCACGCCGCCTGACGGCCTGCTCGAGTGAAGATCAACGTCGTCACGATCTTCCCCGAGTTCTTCACCGCCCCGCTCGCGCTGAGCATTCCCGCGCGTGCCGCCGCCGCGGGGTCGGTGACGTTCGACATCGTCGATCTGCGCTCGTACACGCACGACCGGCATCGCACCGTCGACGACTATCCCTACGGTGGCGGCGCGGGGATGGTGATGAAGCCGGAGCCGTTCTTCGAGGCGGTCGAGGCGCTCGCCGCGCGCGAGCCGATCGTGCTGATGAGCGCGCGCGGACGCCGCTTCGCGCAGGCCGATGCCGTGCGATTTGCCGCCGGCACCGAACTGACGCTCCTCTGCGGCCACTACAAGGACGTGGATCAGCGGGTGGCCGAGCACCTCGCCACCGAGGAGCTGTCGCTGGGAGAGTTCGTGCTCAGCGGGGGCGAGCCGGCGGCCCTTGCCATGATCGACGCCACCGTGCGCCTGCTGCCGGGCGCGATGAGCGACCACGCGAGCGCGTTCGGCGACTCCTTCTGGGCCCGCGACCTGTCCGCGCCGAGCTACACGCGCCCGCCCGAGTATCGGGGACATCTCGTGCCCGAGATCCTGCTGAGTGGGGATCACGGGAAGATCGCCGAGTGGCGCGTGCGCGAAGGGGAACGGTTGACCAGGATGCGGCGCTCGCGGGACGAAGCGGCCGGCTGAGTCCCCCGCCGCCCTCGGGTCCGGACGGCTTTGACGCCCGCTTGCGGCGTCCGCCGACATGCCTTACGATGTGCCCGCTCGCCCGCCGCCTCGCGACAGCGACGGCGACAGGAGAGCGCCCCGGCCACTACGCCACGAACGCCTCGACGACGACGCGTCGCCGTACCCCGGGCACCGCCGGACCACGCACTTACTCGCCTCCCCGCGGTAGTCCAGCACAGTCAGAGGGCTCCAACTGATGAAGCGTTTCTACGCACCGATGCTCGGCGTGCTCGCGCTCGCCGCCTGCTCCGACTCGTCAACTTCACCGGCTGCACCGTCGCCGGAGTCGCTGCAGGCGCCTCAGGCGCCCGTGTACTCCAAGGGCGCCGCTGGCATCGAGGGCGACTACATCGTCGTCTTTACCGATGACGTCGCCGAGCCGCTCGGCAAGGCCGACGAGAAGCTGCGCACGCACGGCGGCGTGCTGAAGTACAAGTACAGCGCGGCGGTCAAGGGGTATGCGGCCACGCTGTCCGTGGGCGCGCTGGCGGCGCTGCGGGCCGACCCCGACGTGGCGTACATCGAGCAGGACGGGATCGTCACGGCGGACGCCACGCAGTACATGGACGCCGCCGGTGATCCGTGGGGACTGGATCGCATCGACCAGCGGAGCAATACGCTCACCGGGTCGTATACCTACACGGCGACCGCCTCCGCCGTGCGCGCCTACATCATCGACACCGGGCTGCAGACGGACCATCCGCAGTTCGGCTCGCGGGCGCTGAGCATGTACAACGCCATCTCGGGCGAGACGTCGGCGGACTGCAACGGGCATGGCACGCACGTTGGCGGTACGGTGGGCGGCTCGACGTATGGTGTGGCCAAGGCCGTCCTGCTGCGCGGCGTGAAGGTGCTGAACTGCGCCGGCTCCGGCTCCAACTCGGGCGTGGTCGCCGGCATCGACTGGGTGCGGATCAATCACGTGAAGCCGGCGGTGGCCAACATGTCGCTGGGCGGGGGCTATTCGGCCACGACGAATACGGCGGTGAACAACCTGGCAGCGGCCGGCGTCTTCATCGCGGTGGCGGCAGGCAACGAGAATCAGGATGCCTGCAACGTCTCCCCGGCGAGCGCGGCCAACGCCACCACGGTGGCCGCGTCGACCAAGACGAACGCCAAGGCGTCCTACTCCAACTACGGCGCCTGCGTGGACCTCTACGCGCCCGGCTCGGCCATCAAGTCGGCATGGATCAACAGCGGCACGAACACCATCAGCGGCACATCGATGGCGAGCCCGCACGTGGCGGGGGTGGGTGCGCTGTACAAGGCGACGTACGGCGACGCGAGCTATTCGACGATCCGCAGCTGGCTGACGACGAACGCCACGGCGAACGTGATCAGCGGCAATGTGGGAAGCACGCCGAACAAGCTGCTGTACAAGGCAACGCTGTAGAGAAGCAGGAAGACAGGAAGACAGGAAGACAGAACGACAGTGACGGCTGGCCTGTCTTCCTGTCTTCCTGTCTTCCTGTCTTCCTGTCTTCCTGTCTTCCCGCTCCCAGGGCTGGA
>JBKJIY010000050.1:0-12844 GCA_046598315.1 Gemmatimonadaceae bacterium | reverse complement strand
CGGCCCACATCGGTGCGGCCGAAGACGTGGACGACGACAGGATCGGTTGAGGTGGGAGTCGTCACGCGTCCAGGGAGCGAAGTGGTGGGAATGGTCGTCATGCAGCGTTCATGAGCACTCACTCAGCAGCAGTTCGACACGTCTGGCGTATGTCGATCCGTCGAGACGCGACTTGAGATCGCGCGCGATGTCGCAGGCCCGGTCCTTCTTGTTCTGCATCCCGAGCGCCTCGGCGCGCACCAGGTCAAGTAAGCTCTTTTCCTGCTCCGTTGCCCGCGGAATCAGCCGTTCGGCTTCGGCCAGCGCACGCGCCGCCGTCTTGTCATCACGCGATTCGTCGAGCAGCACCTCAAGCCGCGCCGCCACGGTCACCGCCGCCGGTGCGGCGCTCGGCGCTGCGGACACCGACCCGGCGCCGCCCGTGAGTGCCGCCTCGCGCGCACTACTCCGTGTCGCCGACCCGGCGGGCACAACCGCGCCCGGCAGGCGCGTGGAAAGCTGTACCGGCGGTCCCTCGCGCGTCGTGCCGCCAACAGTCGCCGGAGGAGCCGTCGCACCGGCCGCCACCTGGCTGTCGGTCGCAGCGGCCGCGGAGACGGCTGGCGTGGGCGATCCTCCCTTGAGCGCCATCATGACCGCCACGACGGCGGCCACCGCGGCCGCCACGCCCCCGGCGAGGATCGCCGTGCGGTTCTTTCTGGCGGGCGCCGCCGCGGCGGGTATCGCCGCCGTCGGCGCCCCCGCCGGTGCGACTGCCCGTGCGACTGCCCGTGCGCCTGCCCGTGCGCCTGCCGCCGACGCGTCGAACCGCGTGACGGGCACCCCGATGGCCGGCGTCTCCATCACCATCGTCCCGTCGGTGGTGAGCGCGTCCCTGGGCATTCGTTCGATCGCCGCGAACAGATCACGCCCGAACGCCGTGGCACTCTGGTAGCGGAGGCCCGCGTCGCGTTCCAGCACCTTGTCCATCACCGCCTGCACGTCGTCCGGCCACGACATCGCCCGCATCTCGGCCAGCCGCTTCGGCTTGTCGGTGAGGCGCATGATCATCGATTCCTGCGCCGTCTCGCTGGGAAAGGGCAGCTTGCCGGTGAGCATGTTGAACGCGACCAGCCCCAACGAGTAGATGTCGCTCCGACTGTCCAGCTTGTCGCCGGCGAGCTGCTCGGGGCTCATGTACTCCGGCGTGCCCACCACCATGCCCGTGCGCGTCACCTTCTGCGAGGCGCTGTCGGCGGCCTTGGCGATGCCGAAGTCCACGACCTTCACGCAATCCGAGCCGTCCCGGTTCCTGGCGATCATGATGTTGTCGGGCTTGAGATCGCGATGCACGATCCCCATGTCGTGCGCCACGCTCAGACCTTCCGCCGCCTGCCGCGTGATGTCGGCCGCGCGCAGGGCCGGCAACGCGCCATTGGCGTCCACCACCGCGGTGAGCGACTCTCCCTCGATGAACTCCATCGCGAGATAGATGAGTCCCTCCGGCGTCTCGCCGAAGTCGTAGATTCCGGCGACGTGCGGATGGTTGATGCGGCTGGCGTTGGCCGCTTCGCGGTTGAAGCGGGCGATCGCATCCGCGTCGTGCACCATGCCGGGGTTCATCACCTTCACGGCGCTCTTGCGGCCCATCTTCACATGCTCGGCGAGATACACCTGTCCCATCCCCCCCTCGCCGAGCTTCTTCAATACATGGTATCGCTCGGCGATGATGGAGCCGACGAGGTCGGTGCCACCGTCCTGCGAGCGCAGCGCCGTGCCGTCGCGCTGGCAAAAGCGCTCGTTGGCGGGGTACTCGGTGCCGCAGGTGGGGCAGATCTTGAGGGCGCTCACTAGGCGATGCTCTCGATGCGAAGGACCTGATCTCCCACCAGGACCCGCTGGCCCTTCTTCACGATGCGCTCTCCCCGCACGGCGAGCGCCACGCCGTTGCGACTGCCCGCGTCGCTCACGAAGAAGTCCGCGTCCTGGCTGCGGACCTCGGCGTGCCGTCCACTCATGGTCTGATCATACGGAAACACCCAGTCCCCGGATTCGCGGCCGAGCAGCACCGTGCGGGCCGGTGAGAGGTGGAAGGTGTCGCGCACACTGCCGTCGCCGCGCAGCTGCTCCATCACCGCGATGTCCGCCGAGGGTACCAGCGAGCCCATTCGCCGCGTGGCGTCGGCCTCGGGCGGATGCGGTCCAGGGTAGCCGAGACGCCGAAACCGAAGCAGCTGGGACCCCACGAGCACGACGTCCCCGTCGGCCAGCCTGGTCGGCTGCTCGATGAACGTCCAGGTGCCATTGCGCGAGCCGAGGTCGCGCACCCACAACTCGCCCTCGCGCAGATCGAAGCGCGCATGGAGGGGCGAGAGATACACGTCATCGAACTTGATGTCGGCATCGCCGCGGCCCACGACGGCTTCACCGCGCTCGAGTGCGTAGCTCGACGCCACCTCACCATCCTCGTCGAGGAGCGCGATCCTGGGGCCTGCCTCGCGGTGTTTGGCGCCAAGCACCAGGGTGCCGAAGCCGCTGTTGATCTCCACGCTCACCCGCTGGCCCACGCGATGGCCGCATCGGGCGCAGAACATGTCGACCCCTTCCGTATAGCTCGCGCCGCACTCGTCGCAGCTGGACGTGGTGGCCGCCGCCGTGACGCGGGTGCCGCAGTGCGCGCAGAACGGCATCGTGGGGTCCACGGTCTTCGCACAGCGGGGGCATACCGGCTCCACGTGGGAGACGCGGGTCTCGGGCAGCAGTGCGCCGGAGCCCACCGCCGCGCCCGGCACGGGCGCATCCGTCGGCACCGAGGCCCGCGAGGCCGCACTCGAGCGCGCCGTCACCGGCGTGCTGGGCGAGAACATCGGGATCACGCGCGCGGCCGACGCCGAGATCGGTTTTCCGCAATCGATGCAGAAGCGCGACGCCGGATCGTTGTCGCGGCCGCAGAAGCTACAGGCGGCGAGCGGACTCACCGAATCGTATGGGCTGCCATGGAGCGCGAATATACGAGACGCGAAACAGAGGCGTCAACAAAGCTGGCTCGGCCGCCCCGCCTCCGCCGTGCCTGCTCGCGCCGGCACGTCGCGCCGCGTTAGCTTTTCGCCATGCCGCTGCTCCGTCTGTTTCGCGTCGCGCTGGCGCTCCCGCTCGCCATGGCCATCGCCTGCGGCGGAGGCCCCGCGCCGAGTACCGCCCCCGCTCCGCGCCCAACGGTCCAGGGTGCGGCGAGGCCGCTTCCCCCCGTCCCCGAGGTGGACGGACCGCTCGCGATCAAGATCGTCTACCCTGGCCCCAACCAGACGATCACGTCGCGCGACTCCAACTTCATCTTCGGCTCGGTCGGGAGCGGGCGCGCCTCGCTCAGCATCAACGGCGTGCCGGTGCGCGTGGCGCCCAACGGCGCCTTCCTGGGCTTCGTGGTCAACCCGCCCGCGGCCGATCCACGCTATGCGCTCGTGGTGACGCGAGGCGGCGAGACCGTGCGGGCCACGCAGTCCATCCGGTACCCCGCCGCGCCGCTCGCCGGCGCCCGGCCGCCGGAGTCCAGGCCAGAAGTCCTCGCCACCTCGCGCGCGGACACGATGGCGGCGCTTCAGGCGCGCGTGGACTCGCTGGCCACCGCGCTCCGGCGAGACGAGCCGGTGGGCTGGGTGCAGCTCGGCGAGCCCACCCCGGCGGACAGCGACCGCACGATCGTGGGACGGCCGCTGCCCGGCGGAACCTACAAGTGGTTCTTCCTGCCCGGTACCGTGGTGCCGAGTCTCGGCATCACGCGGGGCAGCGCGCGCGTGCGGCTCGATCGCGAGCTCGACGTGTTCGTCGATTCCGCCGACGCGAGGGCCCTTCCCGCTGGGGTGCCCGCGCCCAATCGCGTGACCGCCAACATGCGAGTGCGCGGCGCGGCGCATGGCGTGGACGTCGTGATCCCGATGGGCGCGCGCCCACCCTATCTCGTGGAGGAGGGCGATCGCGCGATCGCGCTCACGTTGTACGGGGTGCGCGCCAACACCGACCTCGTGAACTACGCCGTGTCGGACTCCATGGTACGCAGTGTGGAGTGGACGCAGGAGTCCACCGACCGTGCGCGCGTCACGGTGAACCTCCGCGCTGCGCCGTACGGGTATCTCGTGTTGTGGGAAGGGAACGCGCTCGTCCTGAAGCTCCGCGGGCGGCCGGCGATCGACGCGGCGCGCCCGCTCGCCGGTCTCACCATCGCCGTGGATCCCGGCCATCCGCCCATCGGTGCCACCGGGCCGACCGGGCTGTGGGAGCCGCAGGCGACGCTGCCGATCAGTGAGCGTCTCAAGCGCATGCTCGAGGAGCGCGGCGCCCGCGTCGTGATGACGCGCACCACCGCCGATGCCGTGGCTCTCGTCGCGCGGCCGGTGATCGCCCGCCGCGCCAATGCCCACGCCTTCGTCTCCATCCACCTGAACGCGTATCCCGACGGCGTGAACCCGTTCAGGGCGTCCGGCACGGGCACCTACTTTTTCCGCACGCACAGCGAGCCGCTCGCGCGCTCCGTGCAGCGTGGAATGGTGTCCGAGATGGGGCTGATGGATCTCGGTGTCAATTACGACAACCTCGCTGTGGTGCGTGGCACCTGGTACCCCGCCGTGCTGTGCGAAGGCGCCTTCCTGATGATCCCGGAGCAGGAGGCGGCGTTGCGGACCGCCGAGTTCCAGGATCGCTACGCCAGGGGCGTGGCGGATGGCCTGGAGCGCTACTTCCGCGAGCTTCCCTCGCGATGAGGCGTCCGCGCCGCTGCCCGGCGCTGATCGCGCTCGTCGGGCTCGTCAGCATCATCGCCGCACCGTGGCGCAGCGAGGCGCAGCCCGCGCCATATCGCGCGTACGTGACGCTGCCGACGCCGCACTTTCGCGTGCACGTGCCGTTGGGGCTCGAGCGGGAGGGGCGCGTGGCCGGCGCGGCGGCGGAGCGGGCGTACGCGGCGCTTCGCCGCGAACTGGTGGCGCCGCGCGGCCTCATCGATCTGATCGTCACCGACGACGCCGACTTTTCCAACGGCTTCGCCACGCCCATTCCCGGCAACCGGATGGCGGTGTTCGCGACGCCGCCCGTGCAGGCGCGCTCGCTGCGGCTCAACGACGACTGGCTGGAAATCGTGGTGACCCACGAGCTCGCGCACATCTTTCATCTCGATCGCGCGCGCGGCCTCTGGGGGCTTGGGCAGCGCGTGTTCGGACGCGTGCCGCTGCTCTTTCCCAACGCCTACGGACCCGCCTGGCTCACCGAGGGGCTCGCTGTCTACTATGAGAGCCGTCTCACCCAGGGGGGACGGCTCCGTGCCACGGAGCAGCGGGCGATGGCCCGCGCCGCGGCCGGCGCGCAGCGGCTTCCCACACTGGATCAGCTCAGTCTGAGCACGCCGCGCTTTCCCGGCGGCGAGGGCGTGTACTCGTACGGGGCGTTGTTCCTGGACTATCTCGCCCGCACGCGCGGAGACTCCGCCGTGCCCCGGTTCGTGGAGAGTCAGAGTGCGCAGCTCTTTCCGCTCGCGTTGAACCGCGCCGCGCGCCGGGGATTCGGCGTGTCGTTCGTCGACGCGTTCTCCGCATTCCGCGATTCGGTGCAGCGCAGCGTCGGCACCAGTGTCGCGGTCCCGCTGGCCGGATGGCGCGACCTCACGACGCACGGCTTCTACGCGTCGGCGCCACGATGGGTGAACGACACGACGCTCGTCTACACCGGCACCGACGGGCGCGAGACCAACGCCGCGTGGCTCCTGACGCTGAGCGGACAGCGCACCCGGCTCGGCCGTCGCTCCACGCAGGAGGCAAGCGTCCCCACGGCGGACGCGGGTCTCCTCTTCGCGCAGCTGGAGATCATCGCGCCCGGCGAGGTACGCTCCGATCTATATGAAGAGCGTGCGGGCCGAGTGACGCGGCTGACCCGTGGCTCGCGATTCGCCACGCCGGACCTCCGTCGCCAGGACGGCGCCATCGTCGCCGTGCAACTGGGCCCCACGCGCAGCAGTCTCGTGCTGCTCGACGGCGACGCGCGGCTGCGGAGCACATTGCGCGAGGCCGGACCGGACGAGACCTGGAGCGAGCCACGCTGGTCGCCCGATGGAAGCCGGATCGTCGCCATCCATCGGCAGCACGGGGGCACGTTCTCGCTCGAGGTGATCGACGTCGCCACCGGCGTCGCGATCACCGTCGATCGCGCGCGTAGCCTGATCACCTCGCCGAGCTGGTCGCCGGACGGCCGGGCGCTGCTGTATGTGAGCGATGAGTCCGGGACGAGCGCGCTCGCGCATGCGACGTTGATGGACGGCGAATGGCGCCATGGCGCCACGGCACACGCGGCGATCGCCGGACCCGTGTATGCGCCTGAACTGTCGCCGCGCGGCGACCGCATCGCCGCCGTGACGCTCCGTGCCGACGGCTATCACATCGGCATCGCGCCGGCGTCGTCGGCGCTTCCCGCGACCGCGCTCGCGGCGCCCGTGGATCCCGGAGTCGCCGCGGACAGCCAGCCGCTCGCGGCAGGGACGTATTCCGCGTACTCACCCTGGCGCTCGCTCGCGCCCCGGTACTGGCTTCCGGTGATCGAGAGCGGCGTCTCCAACCGCACCAGGCTCGGGGTCACCACCAGCGGACAGGATGCCGTGGGCCGTCACTATTACTCGGCCTACGCGGCGCTGCAGACCGACGGCCGGAAACCCGTCGGCGGCGTATTCTACCGCTACGCTGGGTTGCGGCGTCCCTTCATCGACATGTTCGTCGCGCAGGACTGGCTGGTCGATTCCCGCTACACCGATTCCTCGTCGCGGCAGGCCGTCGATCTGCTGAAGCGCTCGCAGGATGCGGCGCTGACCACGACCTTCGCGCGTCCGCGCGTCCGCAGCTTCTCTTCGGTATCCGTGGGCGTGGGCGCGGAGCGGCGGTCATTCGCCACCGAGCCGGACGGATTTCTCACGAGGATCGATTCGTCGATCGCGCGGTCGTACCTGTTTCCGCGCGCCTTCGTGAGCGCCGGCTGGTCCAACACGAGGCGGCCCGTGCTGAGCATCTCGCCCGAGGATGGCGTGGCGCTCGCGTTCACCGTGCGCGAGCGGCTGCGCACGGATGCCGCGCGCCGCACGGCGTCGGCGAGCGCCGTGGCGAGCGCATCGGGCTTCAAGTCGCTGGACCTGCCCGGATTCGCGCACCATGTGCTGGCGCTGCGTGTGGCCGGTGGCGTCGCCGACCGCAACGCCGCCAGCTCGCTCGAGGTGGGCGGCACCAGCGGCACCGTGTTCGATGTGGGGGGCGGGCTCGTGCTCGGCGAGGGACGCCGCACCTTTGGCGTGCGCGGATTTCCGGGCAACAGCGTGCGGGGGACGCGCGCGCTCGCCGGTTCGCTGGAGTATCGCGCGCCACTGGTGCTGGGCGGGCGCGGTCTGGGATCGCTGCCGGTGTTCTTCGACCGGTCGTCGGGCGCGCTGTTCGTTGATGCCGGGACCGCGACGTGCGCCGCCCGCCCGCTGTACCGGGCGATCTGCTCCCGTGCGCCGCTGCTCGGCCGCACCATCGCCAGTGCCGGAGCGGAGCTCGGGATCTCGGCGGCGCTGTTCGGGGTGGACGGCGCGATCCCCATCCGGTTCGGCGTCGCCGTGCCCATCGCCGGGCGCACCGTGACCGGGGTGAAAGCCGTCTCGGTCTACACGGCGTTCGGGCTGTCGTTTTGAGCATCCATCCCGCCGCCTTCGTGCATCCCGCCGCGCATGTCATTGGCCACGTCAGCCTGGGCGCGCGCGCGAGCGTCTGGCCCACCGCCGTGCTGCGGGGCGATACCGATGCAATCGTCATCGGCGACGAGAGCAACGTGCAGGACGGTGCCGTGGTCCATGTGGATCATGGGGTGCCGTGCACCATCGGGTCGCGGGTGGCGATCGGCCACCGGGCCATCGTGCATGGCGCCACCGTGCACGACGACGTCCTGATCGGCATGGGCGCCATCCTGCTCAATCGAGCCGAGGTGGGGTCCGGGTCCATCGTGGGGGCGGGAGCGGTGGTGCGGGAGGGGATGGTGATCCCGCCCAATTCGCTCGTCGTCGGCGTGCCTGGCCGAGTGATTCGAGCGACGACCGACGCGGAGCGGGCTCGGATTGCGCTTACCGTTCAGTCGTACGTGTCGTTGCAGGAGCGGTATCGGGCGGGGGAGTTCGGTTTCGGCGCTGGTGAGCGGGAGGAGCGGATCCTGAATGACACGGGAAATGCCGGATAGATGGTTGCTGGACTGCCCCCTGACGCACGTGAGAGCGAGCAAATCCCTGTGCGCGCGAGTGGCGCCTCGCTGGCGACGTTACATGGCTATCCGGTGAGTGTTCGAATGTCATGGACGCATGTAAAAGCTTGTGCGGCAGTCGTTTACCTAAATGTATCATCTCGGGAAAACGCTGGCGCCATCACAAACACATGTTCCCGTAACTGCGTCCACATGTTTTCAACTCGTGCCGTCGGATCGTGACACGTTCGTGATGCATACATGCGAAGTCTCGACAACGTAATGATTTAACTGACAACTGGCGTGGAATCACGAGGACGGGTAACATACGCCCCCGCGGTTCCCTCCCAGGATCTGGACCTTCCCTCGCCACTCGGCTGGCTGAGTCGTCCTTTCCCCTGGGACCGAGCACGCGGCCTCGCCCGTCGTCCCATCTTTCGGAGAAGTGCCCACATGCCCCTGTCCGCCACCCCCCCGAGCGGCCCCGTTACACTGTCGGCGAACGCCCGCACCGTGCTCCAGAAGCGCTACCTCGTGAAGGACAGGACGGGGGCGGCCGTGGAGAGTCCGGAGGTTCTGTTCTGGCGTGTGGCCACGGTCGTCGCGGAGGGCGATGCGCGGTATGGCGCGAGTGAGGCGGCGGTGCACGCGACGGCGGAGCAGTTCTATGCGCTGATGACGCAGCGTCGGTTCGAGCCCAACTCGCCGACGCTCATGAACGCCGGACGGCCCCTCGGCCAGCTCTCTGCCTGTTTCGTGCTCCCTGTGGAGGATGCCCTCGCCAACGGCAAGAACGGCATCTACGATACCCTCAAGTCGATGGCCATCATCCATCAGAGCGGTGGCGGTACCGGCTTCGGCTTCTCGCGGCTGCGCGGCAAGGGTTCCATGGTGCGCTCCACCACCGGCGTCGCCAGTGGGCCCATCTCCTTCATGAAGCTGTACGACGCCAGCACCGACGCCGTGAAGCAGGGCGGCACCCGCCGCGGCGCCAACATGGGCATCCTGCGCGTCGATCATCCCGACGTGCTCGACTTCATCGCCTGCAAGGAAGACCTCACCCAGATCACCAACTTCAACATCTCCGTGGCCGTGACGGAGACGTTCATGGACGCGGTCAAGGCCAGGACGAGCTACGACCTGATCGACCCCGCCAATGGCGACGTCGTCGGCCAGCTCGACGCGAACATGGTGTGGGACAAGATGATCCTCGGCGCGTGGCGCACGGGCGAGCCCGGCTGCTTCTTCATCGACGAGGCCAACCGCTACAACCCCGTGCCGAGCCTCGGGAGCTACGAGGCCACCAACCCGTGCGGCGAGCAGCCCCTGTTGTCGTACGACGTCTGCAATCTCGGCTCGGTGAACGTCGGCTACTACGTCGCCGATGGCGTGATGGACTGGGATGCGTTCCGCCGTGACATCCAGCTCAGCACGCACTTTCTGGACAACATCATCGACGTCAACAAGTACCCGCTGCCGGAGATCGACGCGCTCTCCAAGCGCATCCGTCGCATCGGGCTTGGCGTGATGGGTTTTGCCGACGCCCTCATCCGACTCGGCATCGCGTACGATACCGACGAGGGCGTGGAGTTCGGCCGACGCGTGATGGAGTTCCTCGACGTGGAGTCCAAGAAGGAGTCCGAGCGCCTCGCCAACGAGCGCGGGCCCTTCCCCGAGTGGCACAAGTCCATCTGGGGACCCGACGAGTCGTGCGCGCGCGATGACGCGGGCCAGCGCGTCCGGCCCATGCAGTTGCTCCGCAACTGCAACGTCACCACCGTCGCGCCTACCGGCACCATCTCCATCATCGCCGGCTGCTCGTCGGGTCTCGAGCCGATCTTCGCCGTGGCCTTCATGCGCAATCAGGCCGGCGTGATGATGCCTGACGTGAACGAGGACTTCGTGGCCATCGCGCGGAGCGAAGGCTGGTACACCGACGAGCTCATGGAGCGGATCGCCAAGCAGGGCCATGTGCACTTTGCCGAGGTGCCGGCGCAGTGGCAGCGCGTGTTCGTCACCGCCAATGTGATCGCGCCCGAGTGGCACGTGCGCATGCAGGCCGCCTTCCAGCAGCACTGCGACTCGGCCATCAGCAAGACCACCAACTTCTCGCACGCGGCCACGGTGGACGACGTGCGCGCCATCTACGAGCTCGCGTACGCCATGAAGTGCAAGGGCGTGACCGTGTATCGCGACGGTTCGCGCGATGCGCAGGTGCTGTCCACCGGCGCCACGGCGACGGCGGCGGCGGAGCGTGACAAGCCGGCCGCCGCGGCCGCAGTCAGCACGGAGAACCGTCGCGAGATCGGCGAGCTGCACGGGACGATCGCCGAGCGGGATGTCGAGGTCGATCGGCTGCGCAAGGCGCTGTTCGACGCCGAGGCGGAGAACCTGCAGCGGCGGACCAAGCGGTCGCGGCCTGACAGGCTGCGCGGCACCACGCATCGCCTGGAGACGCCGCTCGGGACGATGTTCGTCAACATCACCGAGGACGACAAGGGCCAGCCCTTCGAGGTGTTCATCACCCTCGGTAAGGCCGGCGGCTCGGCCATGGCCGATGCCGAAGCCATGGGGCGGCTGATCTCGCTCGCCTTGCGCTCGGGCATCCCGATCATGGAAGTGCACAAGCAGTTGCGCGGGATCTCGTCCGATCGGGCCGTCGGGCTCGGACCGAACAAGGTGTTGTCCGTGCCGGACGCGATCGGCATCGCGCTGGAGCAGTGGTGGCGGGACAAGCAGGGGGTGCAGCAGGATCTGCTCGGCGGGCTCTCGGCCGGCGCGTCCGCCTCGGCGCCCTCGTTCGGGGAGCCGGTGATCGTGCGGACCACCGGGGCGTCGGGCTCCGGGGAGGAGATGTCGTATGAGGCGTACCAAAGCGGCGAGACCTTCATGGGCACCTGTCCCGATTGTGGCTCGCAGCTGGAGTATGCCGAGGGCTGCGTGAAGTGTCACGTGTGCGGGTTCAGCGAGTGCGGGTGAGATAGCCCGCGGTTGCTCGTTCGAGAATGATGGGCCGAGTCGAGGAGACTTGGCCCATTTTCGATTGTGAGCGGGACACTTCGGTGAGGCCGTGCCGCTGTCGGGGCGCCACGGTGGACGCATCGTGCCGTGAGGCTTCTGTCGTACGTCGATTGTGGATTCCCATGACCACGCACCCTCGCATCCCGAGCGAGCATCTCGGATCGGCCCCGCATCCCGAGCGGGCATTCCGCCTCATGGAGGTGGTGCGTCGGTTTCTGCGCGAGCGCCGGTACAGCCCGAGGACCGAAGAGGCCTACGTCTTCTGGATACGCCGCTTCATCATGCACCATGGCCGGCGGCATCCACGCGACATGGGCGAGCAGGAGGTCCGCGAATTCCTCTCGCATCTGGCGGTCGTGGAGCACGTGGCGGCGTCGACGCAGAACCAGGCGCTCGCTGCCATCACGCTGCTCTACGACGGCGTGCTACGTCGTCCACTGGAGCGCGTGGACGGCATCGCGCCAGCGAGGCGCGCGAAGCGACTGCCCGTCATCCTGTCCCAGCGCGAAGTGCGCGCCGTGTTGTCTCATTTGTCGCCCCCGCTGCGATTGTGCGCCGAACTGATGTACGGCGGCGGGTTGCGCATCACGGAATGCATGCGGCTGCGTGTCAAGGACGTCGACTTCGACAGGCACGAGATCACCGTGCGCGGAGGGAAGGGCGACAAGGACCGCCGGACTCCCCTTGCCCAGACCAGCATTCCCGTCCTGCAACGCTGGCTCGACATGCAGCAACGGCAGTACGCGGCAGACCTGCGGGCGGGCGAGCGCACGACCGGACTTCCCGACGCCATCGAGCGCAAGTATCCTGGCGCGTCGAGCGACTGGCCGTGGCGCTATGTGGTTCCGGCGTCCCGGACCTGTGTCGACGATTCCCGCGTCAGGCGGCGGCACCATCTTCATGAGACCGTGCTCCAACGGGCCATCAAGGTAGCGGCGAGCGAGGCAGCTGTATCGAAGCGCGTGACCAGTCATTCTCTGCGACACTCCTTCGCGACCCATTTGCTGGAGGCGGGCGCGGACATCCGTACGATTCAGGAGCTGTTGGGGCATACCGACGTACGGACGACGATGATCTACACGCACGTGTTGAACAGAGGCGGTCTTGGCGTGGTGAGTCCCGCTGATCGGTTGTGACGCGGCGGGTGGTGTGCGACAAGGCGGATGCGCCATGCCGCAGCGCCGAACGCCGCCACGCTCGACGCGGCGCGGCGCGGCGCGGCGCGAGCGAAGGGCCATTTCGCGACTATTCGGGTGATCGACGACCGTCGCAGGTTACACAGCGGGCTCAGTGCGCAGTTCTCCACTTCGCGCTGTCCAAGAGCCGCAACCACAATGAGATGCAAATCAGGTCTGCAGGAATTGCAGCGAACATCTGGCGGAACGGCCCGGCTTCGCTGTATAACGTGACAGTCTAATTAGCGTTAGCCGGATGGTCACCCTCAATACAAGGTGAGTTATGTGGTGTACGACCGCGCCTTTCCTTGCGCTGTGTCTCGCCCTCGTGTGGCCCGCTAGCGCCGCTGCACAAGCGAGTACGGATGAGAAGGAGATCCTCGCCCTCGTCGAGGTGTGGCGAGATGCATCGGAGCGCGCCGACGTCGCGG
>JBKJIY010000043.1:0-40118 GCA_046598315.1 Gemmatimonadaceae bacterium | reverse complement strand
ACGAGCCGATCGGGACTCGGCACAGCGACGGTGATCCTCGTGATCTCGTTCGCCGCAAAGGTGATGGGCTCCGTGACAAGGCTGATGCCGAGGGTGTCGAGGATGGGATGGTCCACCATGCCGCGATGCGTGCCGGGCGGGACGCTGTCCACGAGGAAGCGCCCGAGCGAGTCCGTCGTCGCGCCGCGCTGTGTGCCCTCGATCAGGATGAAGGCGCCGACGAGCGGGTCGATATGGACGCTGTCCACGGCGACGCCCTGCAGGTAGCCGGTCGTCGGCGGAGCCGGCGGTCCCGCGAGGGGCCGGGCTGGGCGCGCGGGCGCCGTCTTGACCGGCGGTGCCTTGATGCTCCGCTGGGCCGAGAGCGGACCGGCCGCAAGGAGAACGAGCAAGGCGAGCGCGAGATGTGGTAGCAGACGCATCCAGGCAATATAGGAGGGGATCACCGCCTCTACCCGCAAACGCCGTCTCGGGATCCCTCCCGGGGCGAGTGGACCGTTTTCTGCCTCTCTACGCCGGCCAATCCGACCAGGAGACCATCATGGGTGGCAAGTCAGATCTCAATACGCGAATGGACCGTCCCGAGTCGGGCGGCGCCGACAAGGACATGCGGTTGGAGAAGTCGGGCGTGCTCGAGCGCGAGGCGGAGAAGTTCGCCGTGGAGGACGCCGACAAGCGCGACGACGCCCCCGCGCAGGACTCGCAGCAGCCTGCCCCCTTCACCGTGGGCAGCCCGCGCAATCCGGACCCCAACAACAAGTAGAGATCGCACGGCAGCATCCCGTCAACCGCCCTGGCCGAGCAGGTCTCGCCCGTCCGGGTGCGGCGGGAGGCGACTGGAGGTCGCGGTAGCGTCCACGTGAGTCTCGAGATACTGCATGAGCGTGGCCAACCGCGACCTTCGTCGTGCGGCCACGCGACCGAGGATCGCTCGCGCCAGCAGATAGCTTCCGGCGAGGGTGCCCGCAAAAATGCCCAGCGCGGCCGTCCCCGATCCGAATACGTTGACGCCGACCGCCATCAGCGGCAAGGCAAGCACGCCTCCCAGGCCCATCACTCCCCCGAACACCGCCGCCGCCACGGCGCGCAGCGGCTCTTCCACCGCGATGGTGGTGCGGGCGTTACGAGGGCTGATCGTGACCCGCACCTCTCGGACGTCCGTGAGCCGCCGGCTCGAGCGGCGCGTGGACCATTGCAGTGTGCGGCCGAGCGTCGACGCATGTCCCACCTCGCCAAGGATGCGGTGGATCTCCGCAACGATCGGCTCGTACTCGTCTACCGAAATCTCGCCGTCGATCGTGCGCTCGAGACGCAGCGTGGTGGGCGACCCGAAGAAGGTCGAGGAGCGTTCGGCGATGCGTCGGTGCTCGATGTCGGCGGCGGCGCGACGAATGAGCGCCGGGTCCAGCCCGGCCTCGCGGGCGACAAGCTCGAGATCGGCGAGCGACATCCCCGTCGTCTCCGCATCGTCCGGCGCGTCCTCCTGCAGCTCCGATGCACGCTCGAGGATCCTGGCAACCTCGCGGTCGCTGTACCGACGCTCGGCGGGAGTGAGATCGGTCACGCGCGCGCTAGTCCCGACGCGACTTGTCGGTCACGCGCGGCGGCGCGAATCCGGTGAAGTGCCCGGTGTGACGGTACGTCTGCGTGTGGCGGTAGTCGTACTCGTCGCTCGGGGCGTCCTCCACCTCGCTCAATCGTGCGATGTCGATGGAGATCGTGCCGTCGCGCGCGATGGGATTGTAGATGTTCGCGAACTTCTTGTCGTAGACGATCTCGTCCGGCTTGTAGCTGGAGCGGGCGTGCACGACCTGCGAGAACGATTCGTCGATGCCGCTCAGGAGGATGAGGAACTCCGCGTCGCGATCGACGAGATCGCGGTGGGTGCTTCCCCACATCGGGCTGCTCTCGTCGATGGGATGCACGATCGTCCAGCTCATCGGGAAGAACGTCACCTTGGTGCGCTCGAGATTGAGCTGGTCCCAGCGGCGGCCCGTCCCGTCCAGCCTGCTGTACAGGACCTTGGCCTCCAGCTCCACGAGCTGGTTGCTCCGGGCATTCGTGATGCGGAACATGAAGCCGGTGTGCCCCAGATACGGCGCGATCACCGCCACGTCGCTGAACAGCACTGCGGCGGTGGGACGTGCGAAGCGCGCGAATACCAGTCCCGTAAGGAGCGCGACGGCGAGTATCCCGACGATCGATTCCAGGGTGACGATCCAGTTCGCGAGGCCGCCCAGCGGATGCACATGGCCGTACCCGATGGTGGCGAAGGTCTCCACGCTGAAGAAGAACGCCTTGAGGAAGCGTCCGCCCATCTCCGCATCGGTCGCGCCGCCGAGCCCCGACTCGCCGCTGATGAGGAAGCCCAGTGCGAACAGTGCGTTCATGGCCAGGTAGACCACGCACACGCTCCCAAGAAAGCGCGGCCAGCTCATCGTGAGCAGGGCGTGATAGCCGTTCAGGTAGGACAGCCCCGAGCGTCCCTCGCGTCTGGCCGTGAAGCTGCCGTCGCGGTTGAGCAGCCGCTTCTCGTTGGCGCCACCGACCAGCGACCCGAAGCCCAGATCCTTGGGCTCGCCGATGTCGCCGGACGCGGAGTCGCGGGTGGGGGCGGAAGCGTCGGGTTCAATCATCGCCCTCGAAGTTAGCGTTGGCCCCGCCCGCGTCAAACGCGCGCCGGCCGTAGTGCAGGAGTGCACGCAAACAGGGCACACCGAGCTGATGCCGGTGTGCCCTGCCTGACTGTCTTCCTGTCTTCCTGTCTTCCTGTCTTCCTGTCTTCCTGTCTTCCCGAGTCTACGCCTTTCTATCCGTGCAGCCGTTGAACAGCGGGTTGTTCCGTTCGTCCGTCACGACCGGGAAGTTGACGTCCACGCCGTAGTTGCCGCCCTTGTAGTGAATCCCGATGGGGAAGACGCTGTCCGCGGCGCGACCGTACTGCCGGATCAGTCGGCGCATGTCACCCAGCCGCTGGCCGCGGCTGAATGTCCAGAACGCCTTCTCGCGGAACTGCAGGCTCACGCGTGCCTCCGCCGTGGCAGGCAGGACGAGCGGAGCAAGAGCGACCGGCTGCACCTCTCCAAGCTTGGGCGGCGCCGCGCGCAATGCGTTGTGGATGGCGAGGAACTTGACCGCGTCGCCCGCGGCGAGCGCCGCCTCGGCCTCGACCATGCGCGCGTCCACCCCGTTCACGACGTCGAGCGGCGTGAGCTGCCCGTACAGCGTCGTGCTCCGCACACGTGTCTGTCCGTCCTGTCCATTGGACGTGAGCAGCGTGACCGGCAGGCGTGGATCCCGCGCCGAGACGAAGGGCAGTGCGTTCCGCACGACGATGTTCTGGGAATTGCCTTCCAGGCTGTCGCCGACGACGTACCGCCGCGCGCTGAAACCCTGCCCCCAGATGGTGTTCGTGCCGGTCGTCAGCGAGAACGTGTGCTGGTACGCGAACGCCGTCGGCACGCTGGCGACCGCGGCAGCGGCTTCGGCATACCGCGCGAGACCGAGCAGCGCGCGGCCCTTGCCCACTCTGGCGCTCCGTCCGATCAGCACGGACTGTGCGTCGGTGCCATTCGCGAACGCGAGCGCGCTGTCGTACGAAGCGACGGCGCGGGTGAACACCTGCGCGTTGCTCTCGGGGCCGCCAGCTTCCGGCACGCCGTTGGTGAAGCTGCTCACCGGAATGCCGTTGCAGAAATCCTGCGCGAGCTGCATCTCGGCAAATCCCTTCGCCAGGTACATCTCGGCAATGAGGGGACGCCGGGTCGGGGCGTACTTGTTGAGCGCCGTGATCGCCTCGGCCGCACGGATGCGCCCGCGGTAGAGACGGTACAGCATGGCCGTGACCTGGCCGTTGTTCTCCTGAATCCGGCGCTGGTCGGTCTCGTCATTCTGCGGAAAGGTGGAGCTGGTGGACCATTCGTCCCCGAGCAACCCGCCAAAGAGCCAGGTGCTCTCATTGCCGCCGGTGATGTCGCGGAAGGCGTCGAGCGCGCCATTCGCCAGTCCCAGCGCGCCTTCGGCGTTCTGGGTGAGGCCGATCGGGATGATGTCCGGAATTTCCGTCTTCAGCAGCGAGTCGGTCGCGCTCTGGCACGCCCCGAAGGTCGCGCCCAGCGCCACCACGCCCGCGACGATTCGGATGCGGCGGCCCTGGCGGTGTCGTGAAATGATTGTCATTGATCAGTATCCTACATTGACGCGGAAGACGAAGAAGGACGGCGGCGCGAGCGTCTGGAAGTCAGCCGGGACGTCGGTGCCGCTCGTGAGATTGAACGCCGTTTCGGGATCGGTCCCGAGATACTTGGTCCAGAGCTTCAGGTTACGTCCCGACAGCGCGATGGAGGCGGAGCGGCCGCGCAACGCCTTGCCGGCGAGCGCCGGTGAGAGCGTGTACTGCACCGACATCTCACGCAGCCGCACGAATGCGCCCTTCTGGAAGTAGCCGTCGAGGGTGTTGTTGGGATGCTCGAGACGCGCGATGTTGGCGGCCTGCAGCTCGAACGGCGCACCGGGAAAGTTGCGTCCCTGACAGTTTGGGCGCTGGCAGCGCAGACGCTCGGTGTCGTTGAACCACTTGTTGCCCCCGCGATAGTCGAACAGCGTCTGCACGCGCAGCGTGCGCTGCAGCAGATCCCAGCCGGAGGTCAGCGTCGCCGTATACCGAGGCGTCGCATAGCCGCGGAAGATGGCCGAGTCGGCGACGAACACTTCGTTCTTGGCCGCATCGGCGAAATAGGTGAGGATGCCGTCCTTGTTCTTGTCCTCCCACCCGAGGATCGGCTTGGCCCAGAGGCCGCCGATGGGATAGCCCACGACGACGCGCGACGCATCGCCGATCTGGGGAGGCGTATTGCCCAGATCGAGCACCTCGTTGGCGTTCGTCGACCCGCCGAGCGCGACATCCCAACCGAAGCCGGGACGGTCGAGGATGGCGGCGTTGAGCTGCAGCTCGAACCCGGAATTACGGACCGCGCCGAGATTGCTCACCTGTCGCGTCACGATCCCGAACGATGGCGGGATGATCGCCGCGATCAGCGCATCCTTCGTGCGCTTGTTGTAATAGGTGGCGTCGATGCGCAGGCGGTCGGCGAACATGCCGGCCTCGAAGCCCCCCTCGAACTCGCCGCTGCGCTCCGGCTTGAGCTCCGGATTGCCGAGGCTGCCGAAGATCACCGTCGGCGCGTCCGCATTCGCGATGCTCGTGGTGCCGGCCCTGTAGAACTGGAGCGCGTCGGTCGGCCGCGGCTGCACGCCGGACTGGCCGTAGGCGGCACGGAGGCGGACCGAGTTCACCCACGACGGCGCCTTCCAGAACGACTCTTCCGAGATGAGATATGACGCGCTCAGCTTGGGATAGAGCACCCGCTGGAAGTTCGTCCCGAAGGCGGAGTTCTGGTCCGAGCGGACGGCCGCCGTGAGAAACAGGCGGTCGCGCAACGCGACGGCCTGTTCCACGAAGAGTCCGACGGTCTTCTGCACGGCAGCCTGTTCGAACACCGACGGCGCAGCGCCCGCCTGCACGGTCTGCGCGCCAGCCGCCAGCTCGCGACCGCCGCTCTGTGCGAGCGAGGTGTATGAGTTGATGTACTGTCCACCGACCGTCGTCTTGAAGGTCACCGCCGTCCACGGAGTGAACGAAGCCGTGCTGCTGCCATCGACGGTGAAGTTGCTGATGTTCACCCGGCTCACGCCGCGCGAGCCCAGCCGTGTCGTGGCCGAGAGGGGAGGACCTTCGCCCCGCAGCAGGAGGTTGCCGTCGTCCCGGGCGGTGTAGTCCTGCCCCACCACGGCGCGATTGGACAGCCACGTCGTGGGGCGCCACTGCGCGCTGGTGCTCCAGATGAAGCGGTTCACTTCCTGGTCGGTGCGCTCCTGCCACATGTAGCCAGGCGTCCAGGCCCGGTAGCCGTTCAGCGGCGTGCCGAGACCCGAGACGGTACCGTTGCCGCGGTATCCGGGACCGCCGAACAGGTGCGAGCCCAGGCCCGCCGTGGCATTGGACTCCAGCGAATACCGCTGCGCGACCTGGATGAAATTCGTCTGCGCCGAGATGTCCAGCTTGGGCGACACGGCCGATCCCAGGTTGACCCGCAGTGACTTGCGGTCCATCGTGTTCGGCCGATCCGTCCAGTCGTGCAGGGGCAGGCTGTCGCGCTGGAAGCGCGCGCGCTCGAACTGCGGCAGCGACAGGATGCCGATCTCGCCAGCCTGGTCCGCGCCGACGAAGAAGTTGAACTGCTCCGACCCGCCCTTGAGCTGGACGCCAAGCTGGCGCTGGCTGCCGGTCGACAGCGGCGTGAGATCCTTCTCCTTGAAGATGTTCAACGACCCCACCGAATCCACCGTGCACACGCCGATGCCGACTCGCTGCAGGTTGCAGAAGTTCGGCGCGGTCGGCGACACGCCGTCCGTGCGCCTGCCAAACAGGGTGTACGCCGTGGGATACTCGTTGCGGTCGGTGATCACTCCGCCGCCCACGCTGACGTCCCACTGCGGCGCGCCGGCGCGTCCCCGCTTGGTCGTCACGACGACGACGCCGTTGGCGGCGTCGGTGCCGTACAGCGTCGCCGCCGAGGGACCCTTGACGATCTCGATGCTCTCGATGTTGTTCGGATCGATGTCGCCCACGCGGCTGGCGTTGTTGCCTCCCGTGTTGCCCGACGCCCCGTTGCCGGTAGCCGTGGAGAAGCTGCCGTTCGCGCTCGTCATGCGAATGCCGTCGATGATCCAGATCGGCTCGTTGTTCAGGCTGATCGAGTTCGTGCCGCGGACCCGGATGCGCGCGCCGGTGCCGGTCTGCGTGCCGCTCGTCACCGTCACGCCGGCGGCGCGGGAGTTGAGGAGATCGTTGGCGTTCGCGATCGGCGCGCTCTGCACCACCTTGGCGACGGAGATGTTGGACGTCGCGTTGCCGATCTCGATGCGGCGCTGCTCACCGGTCGCCGTGGTGACGACGGGATCGAGCGTGACCGCCACCGTGTTCAGCGCGAAATTGGCCGTCACGGGCTGATCGCCCGCCACCGTCACCGGCTGCTTGGTCTCCGCATACCCCACCCGCAGCACGCGAAGCTGATACGTTCCAGGCCGGACGCCGCGAAGCACGTACCGGCCATCCGGGTTGGTCACGCCTCCCAGATTGGAGCCAACGATATTGACCTGCGCCGATTCGATCGGGCGCGCGGACTTGGCGTCGGTGACGCGTCCGCTGATCGTGGCCTGCTGAGCGTGCGCCGCGACGGGCGTCGCCAACAGCAGCGCCAGGGAAAACGTCGCGAGCAGCGCACGCGAGCGGGTGAAGTGCATCCGAACCCTCCATCTGAAAGTGAACAGTACCAGGCTGGCCAACAGGTGCAATCGCCCGGCACACGAGAGCAGGCTCGCGGGCTGCGGGCGCGGGAATGACCTTCGAATCGCGATCTACGGGGAACGACGGGCGCGGAGTCCGGGGCCGCGCGCCAGGAAAATCTCCGGGGAGTGAAAGATAGCACCGAGCGCGCGCGGGTCATCCGGCCAGACGATCATCGGCCGATGGATTCCTCGACGACTCCAAACACCCTCCATCAGCTCCTGCGGTCACACCCTGCGCGCCGAACGCTGTTCGGCAGCAGCGGGCTCCGCGGCGGCTCAGAGCCGGAACAGGTAGCTCGCCTTCACGAAAAACGCATCGTCGCGGCGGCTGTAGCCCTCCAGCCCGAAGCTGGACGGGAACTCGAAGGGCCTCGCGGCGTCGCGTGTGTCTGCGTACCCCGCGCCATAGCCCAGGAACAGCACCGTCCCCGGATCAGGTTGATACGAGAAGAGAAAATCGCCGCGAAAGGTGCTGCGCTGGCACGACCGCGTGACGCCGAACGCGAAGTCGTTGCACTCATCGGCGGTGAGGATCGGACGGCCGGCGCCCGACTCGTCGCGCAGCGCATCCCGATAGAACGACCGATACTCGCCCACGACGCGTACGAACATCGGCCGGGCGATCTGATACTCCAGCTTGAGCCGCGGAATGCGATTGTTCCCCACGATGCTGCCGTCGGACGGACGGTTGTAGCTCTGCAGGTTGTACGAGGCGTGCACGCGCAGCTTGTCGGTCGGACGCAGGGTCACGCCGTAGGTGGCAATCACCACGTCAGAGGCGGCCCACTCGAAGAAGTTCTCGTCGCGGCCCCACACGTAGAACGCGTTCGCCGATACGCGCGAGCCGCTCGGCGAGTTGAAGGAGAAGTACACGTCGCTGTTGGGAATGCGCGGACGCCCCACGAAGGCCAGCGTGTCGCCGTTCGCGCCCAGCAGGCGGTAGCCGGCATAGAGGCTCGGATCGAAACCGAAGCTCTCGTTGAAGTAGCCGGCGCCCACGTTCCATCCGCCGCGAATCGTCCCGTTGAACGTGAGGTGCACCTTCTTCTCGATCGCATCGCCCTGATGGACGAAGCGCTGATAGCGCCAGGTGAGGAGATAGCGGGGATTGAACGTCAGCGCCGCGAGCCATGCGCCGGGCGCCCCGAACCACGTATACCGGTGATCGAGCGCTCCGTTCACGACGCCCGGGCGGCCGATGAACCCGCTGCCAGCGCGAAAATCGTCATGCACGCCGTCGAGTGAGTACGTGAATGCCAGGTTCCGTCCGTTGCGATTGAGGTCCGCGTGCCAGAGCGGCGCACTCAGGATGGCGTCGCCCTGCTTCGTGTAGCTTTGCGCGTACTGGGCCTTGATACTGTAGATACGGCCGAACAGGTAGCTGCCGTCCACGTCCGCCACTCTGTTGTAGTTGCCCGCGTCCACGCGGTCGGTGTACGCCATCCCGATCCGCGACGAGACGCCGACGTCGCGCTGGACGCGCAGCAGGTGGAACACGGGATGGTCGCGCCGCGATGCGGAGCCGGACTGGTCGTCCACCGCGCTGAGAAAGGCCACGCTGGTGCCCGACGCCTTGCCCGTGAGCTTCACGGCGGCGACGGGCTGGATGATGCGCCGTGTGTAGATCAGCGAGTGCGGCGTGGAGAACTGCTCGATCCCGTCGAGGAAGAACGGACGCTTCTCGGGGAAGAACAACGCCTGGCGCGGATCGAACGACAGCTGACCCGCATCCGACTCGATCTGCGAGAAATCGGGATTGATGGTGCCGTTGAGGGTCAGATTGTTGGTGATCCCCCAACGCGCATTTCCCCCGATCTCCGGCCGGTTCGCGTCGTAACGCCAGACGCCACCGGCCCGCTCGGTGGACATCAGGCCCGCGGTGCGCTGCGTCGCTTCCGGATTGATGTCGATCACGAGGCCGCGCCGCAGATCCGTGAGCCGTTCCAGCCTGCCCGACTGCGCCAGGAAAGACAGTCCCGCGCGCCGCGCTGGCACCCAGCTCTCCTCGTGCCCAGAATGCTGCACCTGCCGCACGACGTGCAGTCCCCAGCGCTGCTCGTCGGCCGACTGGTACTTGACGCTCTTGAACGGGATGCGCACCTCCACGACGTATCCGTCGGCAGTCACCCGGCCCTTGGACTGGAACACGAAATCGGAGCTCAAGTCGGTGGGGTCGCGCGCCAGGGTGCTCCCGCCAAATCCGCTGGATCTGCTCTGGTTGGCCTCGAGGATCGTGCCGTCTGCCTGGACGCCGAGCGGGTTTACCGCGAACACGGTCGCCTGCCGGCCATCGTCGAAGGTGCCGAGCAGGATCTGCACGTTGTCGTCAGCGCTGATCCGGTCGCGATCGGCGAGCGTGGCGCGCGCCGCGCCATGCCGCTCGAAGGCGCGGATGCCGAAGTGCATCGCCGTCGCAGAGTACCAGACGAGCACTTCGGTGGAATCGTCGGCGGGCACGCCGTCGTTGGGAGAGAACTGCGAGAACCCGGTGAGCCGCGCCGCCTGCTTCCACTGCGGCTCGTCGAGCGCCCCGTCCACGGTCAGCCCCGCATCAGCCAGCCGAGGGGGCGCGAGCTTGACCTGGTTCTCGCGGCCGCTGAACGTGGGCTGCGCGGGCTGTTGCCGGAGCGCCACGCGGGGCGAGGATGCGCCCGGCGTCTCCATCGAGGTAGCGAAAATGGCGAGGAAAGGAAGAAGGCGCGTGATCATCGGCTAGGCGTCGTGGCGCCGGTCCGCGAGCTGTCGGACCACCTCATCGATCTGCGCGCGATGCCGCGCCTCGTGCTGCCCCACGAAGAGGATCCACTGATACAGGTCGATTGGACCAAGCACGGGGTGCTCGTGGTGGATGGAGCCGAGTGCCAGCCCATCAGCGGCGGCGATCGCCTGGCGCATCTCGACCCGCGATTCGGCGAGCTGCGCCAGCACGCCCTCCGCATCCGGCACGTCGGTGGGCGTCACGCGCGCCGGCGCGACGAGACGTTGGCTCCGCTCGGGGATCATCCACGCGTCGAGCGATCCCAGCACGGAGCTCGACTCGCTCTCCTCGGCGTGTCCCGCCGCGCGTGCCTCGGCCACCCGCATCGCGACGAGCCGCGCGACGCCGCGTTCCACGCGGTGAAGATGGGCTGCAACTTCACCCACCGACCATCGTTCGACCTCCGGACGGGTGCTCCAGCGCCCGCGCGGGAGCGACTGGGCCGAGGCGAGCACGGCGGCGCGCTGGCGCTCGAGAAAGTCGACGAGTTCGTGAATTCGTGGATGCATGCGAGGAAGGGAGGGACGAGCCGCTCCGGTGCGGGAGGCGCCGGATGCACTGGCATGCCGCAGTGCGGCGGGCGTGTCGACGTCCACCGGAATCTCGCCGCGCACCGGCACCAGTGCCAGACGATCGCCGAGCGACTCGAGGATCGACCGCGCGCCGACATCGCCGTGGAGACATTGGAGCGACGCGAACAGCGTGCGGCCGAACAGCACCGGGTGCCCTCGGCCATCGCGATACGCGGGGGCCACCGCATCCGTTGCGCCGGCGCGCCATCGTGCGATCAGGGCGACGAACACCTCGCGATCGATGAGCGGCTGGTCGCCGAGCGCGATGATGAGGCACTCCGCGTCCGCCGGCAGCGAGGCGACGCCGCAGCGGATGGAGCTGGCCATCCCCTCGCGCGCATCGTCATTCATGACGAGTCGCACCGCGAGCCCGTGGAGCGCATGGGCGACCGGCGACGCGCCATCCGGGCGCACCACCACGTGCAGCACATCCACGACGGAGGCGAGCGGATCGGCACTCCGGCGCAGCACGGGCACGCCATGGAGCGGCGCGAGCAGCTTGTCCGCACCGAACCGCGTGCTGCTGCCTGCGGCGAGCAGCAGTCCGGCGATCACGGGCGGCGGGGCTCGTCGTCCATCGCCTCGACGTCGTCGAGCGCGCCGAGCCAGACGCGTCTGATCTCGCTCGCGCCAGTGGCGTTGGGCTCGATGAGCGAGCGGCGCCAGTACCACCGGTCTTCGTCGGGCACGCTGGCGCCATGTCCGAGGAAGTGCTCATGGACGTCGGCGAGCGCCGCGCCCGGCGTGCCGCGCGCGAGGATGCGAATGTGCTCGTTCATCGCGTCCAGCACACCGAGCGGCAGCGTGCCCGCGTCCTCGAGCACGCCGGGAATGCGCCCGAGCCGGTCCGAGGGGTCATAGATCGTCGTGAGCAGCAGCACCGCGTTCGGGCGCGCGCCGCGGACGGCATCCACCAGCAGGTCGTACGCCTCCCGGACGTCGCGGGCGATGCGGTCGAGCAGCGACGCGCGGGGACGATTCGAGAAGGCGCTCAGGAGATCGTTCCCTCCCACGCACAGCGTGACCAGCGTGGGCTCGTCGCTCTCGACGAGCCTTGGCAGCTGCTCGCCGAACACGTCGCCGATGGTCGCACCATCGGCCGACAGGTTGGTGTACGTAATGCCGGGATAGCGGGAGACGAGGTCGTTGCCCTGCTGCTCGGGCCAGCGCGCGTCGTCGTTCTCGAAGAGCTGCGAGGCGGCACCGAGCGGCGCGACCGCGCCGGCCACCGGGTCGCGCTCCAGCGCCACGGCCACGTCGGTTTCCCCCGCATCCAGCGCCGGGTACAGGTCGATCGACATGGAGTCGCCGAGAGCGACGTACGCGGTGGGGAAGAAGTGCATGAGGGCGTCAGCCCGGGTGCAGCGCGAGTCCTCGCGTGGCGAGAATCCGCGCCACCGTCTCGCCGATCTTGTTGTTCGGCGTGCTCGCGCCGGCCGTCACGCCGATGCGCACGGGACGGCCCGCCGGGATCCAGTCGGATTGCGTCGCGTCCACGTGCTTCACGCCAGCGACGCGATAGCGCACGGATCCGGCCTCGGGATCGAGCGCGTCGGCGTCCTCGATGTGGTAGGCCGGCACGCGTTCGGCGCAGAGCGCGGCGAGGGAGATGGTGTTGCTGGAGTTGTATCCGCCAATGACGATCATGGCGTCCAGCGGCTCCTCGAGCAGGGCAATCACCGCGTCCTGGCGCTCCTGCGTGGCGCTGCAGATCGTGTCGAAGGTACGGAAGTCGGCAAGCCGTGCCGAGGCGCCGCGCGCGCGCGCGATGGCCTGCCCGACCTCTTCGCCGATCGCCAACGACTCCGTGGCCAGCATCGTCGTCTGATTGGCGACGCCCACCCGTCGCAAGTGCACGTCCGGATCGAATCCGGGCGAGAGGGCCGGCGCAAAGGTGGCAAGGAACTGGTCGCGCCCCCCACGCCCCTCGATGTAGTCGCAGACGATCCGCGCCTCGGTCATGTCGCGCACGACCACGTACGCCCCGCCCGCGTACTTCATCACCTGCGACGCCGTTGCCCGCGTCTCCTCGTGATGGTGTTTGCCGTGGATGAGCGCCGTGTAGCCATCGCGCGCGTACGCGTCCACGCGCTTCCAGACATTGAGCACCGACCCGCAGGTGGTATCCACCAGCACGCAGCCAATGGCGCGCAGTGCCTCGAACGCGGCGATCGTCACGCCGAACGCCGGCAGGATCACCACGTCCTCCGCGCGGATGGCGGAAAAGTCGAAGATCCCGACGGCATCGGGCTCGAGGATCTCGATCCCCATGCCGCGCAGCTTGCTGTTCACATGCGGGTTGTGGATGATCTCGCCCACCATGAGCAGCCGCCGATCCGGGAATTTGCGGCGCGTCTGGTACGCATACTCCACGGCGCGCTCCACGCCGTAGCAGAAGCCGAACTCCCTGGCCAGGCGGATGGTGACGTCACCGACGACGAGGGTGTAGTCGTGCTCACGCAGGGCGTCCACGATACGACCATTGTAGTCGGCCGACAGCTCGCCCTGGACGTCGGCCTTGAGACCGAATCCCTTGCGAAAATAGGTTGCCGGCTGGTCGGAAAGGGGAGCTGCCATGCCATCAAATCTAGCGTAGGGCATGAAGCGGGACGACGCGGCCATGGACGGTCCTCGACAGTTGCGTATCCGGATCAACGCCCGGCGGCCCCACCCGATGTTCCCGCCAGCTCGGAATCGCTGGCGCTCGGGCTCACTTTGGTCCTACCTTGGAGCACATGGCGCCGAATTCCGAGGCCGAGTTCATCGCGGTGCAGACCGCGCTCGCGGGTGAATACTCGCTCGACCGGGAACTCGGCCGCGGCGGGATGGGCGTGGTGTATCTCGCCCGCGAGGTCCGGCTCGCCCGGCCGGTCGCCATCAAGGTGGTGCCGCCCTCGCTCGCCTCGCGTGCGCGCATCCGCGACGCGTTCCTGGCGGAAGCGCAGACCGTCGCGCGGCTGAACCACCCCAACATCGTACCGGTGTACGCCGCTGGTGAACGCGCCGGCCATGCCTACATCGTGATGGCCTTCGTGGAAGGCACCAGTCTCGCCGAGCGGATCCGCACGCGCGGACCACTCCTGCCCGGGCAGGCCGCGCGGATGCTGCGCGAGGTGTCGTGGGCACTGTCGTACGCGCACGCCGCGGGCATCGTCCACCGCGACGTGTCGGCCGAGAACATCCTGCTCGAGCGGGGCACCGACCGCGCCTTCGTCGTGGACTTCGGCATCGCCAGCGCCATGCAGACGGCGGCCCTGTCGGATGACGGACGCGTGATGGGCAATGCGCACTACATCAGCCCCGAGCAGGCCGCCGGCGAGCCAGTCGACGCGCGCAGCGATCTCTACTCCCTGGGCGTGTGCGGCTTCTATGCGCTCACCGGCCGCCTTCCCTTCGATGCCGCGACGATGGGCGAGGTCGTCACCCAGCACCTCACCACGCCGGCGCCGCCCATCGCCGAGGTGGCCGCGGCCGTGCCGGCGCGGCTCGCGCAGGCGGTGGATCGCTGCCTGGCCAAGGAGCCGCTGCGACGCTACCGCAACGCCGAGAGCTTCGCCGAGGCAATCGATCTCGCGTTCGAGCACGCCAGGGAGATCCCCGCACCCCTCCGCGTCTGGATCAGCCAGGGAGAAAAGGAGACCGCGCCGCGGGCCATGTTCATGATGATTGGCACCGGCATGGGTTCCACCATGGCCATCGTGCAGAACAGCTTCTGGAGCTTCCCCATACCCTTTCTCCTGCTGGCGGCGATCAGCTACTTCCCCATGCTCGGGCGGCTTCGACGCGTGCTGCGGGAGGGGTACCGCGTGGACGATCTGGCGGCGGCGCTCCGCGAGCACGGCCTGGTGAAGAGCGAGGAGCTCGCCTACGAGCGGAACCTCGTGTCGCCCTGGCTCGGCCCCACCATGCGTGTCACGTTCGGCGCGTCGCTGGGCGGAGCGGCCCTGTTCGGCTATCTGGCAACGCGTGCGGCGGCGGCCGCCGACCCGCTCGGCTGGCACGCTCCCGATCTGTTCTTCGGGCTGGGAGCGTTCGCGTCTCTGGTGGCGCTCACCCTCTCGGGGGTGGGGCTGGCGGGTGAGCTGGTGCGCTTTCGCCTGGCCGCGTCGGCTGCTGCGGTGCAGATCCGCTTCTGGAAGAGCCGGTGGGCTGCCCGACTCGCGAAGGCGGTGGGCGTGGGATTGACAGCGCCGGAGCGTCCCGCTGTCGGCATGCCGATGCTCACCGAAGTGGCGCTCGGACGTGCTACCGATCATCTGTTCGAGGCGTTGCCTCGCGCATCGCGCCGCGAGCTCGCCGCGCTGCCCGGCATTGTCCGGCGTCTGGAGGAGGACGCGACCAAGCTGCGGCAGACCCTCGTCGTGGTCGACGACCAGCTCACGGTGTTCGAGCGCGGCGGCACCGGCGGGCGCGAGAGCACGCTCGACGCGTCGCTCGCGACGAACAGCGAGTACGCCATGCAGCGCGCCGCCGTGGAGGGCGAGTTGCGCGGGGTCCGGCGAATTGCCGCCGAGCGGCTGGCCGCCACGGTCGCCGCGCTGGAGAACATCCGGCTGGACCTCCTGCGGCTTCGCCTGGGGGGTACCGGACTCGAGTCGGTCACCTCGTCACTCGAGGCGGCACGCCAGGTCGGCGAGCAGATCGGAGACGTCGTCGCCGCGCAGGACGAAGTGGAGCGACTTCTTCAGCGGGCCGATGTCATCGCGGACGACGCCGACACGCCGGTGTCCGGCGTGGCCATGGCGAGCCGTTGAACGCCGACGGCGAGGATGCATCCACCGGCGGCAGAGTCGTGATTCACTGGCGGTGCACCCATGCCTGAGACCGAGCAGTACGATCTCGTCGTCATCGGCGCCGGTCCCGCGGGGGAGAAGGGAGCGGCGCAGGCGGCGTACTTCGGGAAGCGTGTCTGCCTCATCGAGCGTGCTCCCAAGCCCGGCGGCGCGGCGGTGAATACCGGCACGATCCCCTCCAAGACACTGCGCGAGACGGCACTGTATTTCTCCGGCTTGCGGCAGCGCGGACTGTACGGCGTGGACCTGCGCGTGAAGCACGACATCACGATCGCCGATTTCATGCATCGCGAGCGCTCCGTGATCGAGTCGGCGTGGACGCTCATCGGGGAGAACATCGAGCGGCACGGGATCACGCTGGTGCAGGGGACGGCCCGGTTCGTGGACGCCAACACGGTGGAGATCACGCGCTACGGCCTGGTGCCGCGCCTCATTTCCGCCACCAATTTTCTCATTGCCACCGGCTCGTCTCCGCAGGCACCCACCGGCTACGCGGTCGACGGCGAGGTGATCGTGGACAGCGACACGCTGCTCACGCTGGACAAGATTCCCACGTCGATGGTCGTGGTGGGCGGCGGCGCGATCGGCTGCGAGTACGCCTGCATCTTCGCGGCGCTCGGGGTGCGCGTGACGCTGGTGAACAGCCGGGGCCGGCTGTTGTCGCATCTGGACGGCGACGTGAGCGATGCGCTGCGGCAGGCCATGACGGCGCGGCTCAACATCAACGTGCATGGCAACGCGCACGTGACGGCCGTCGAGGTGGAGGGGCGCCGCGCCCACCTCGCGCTCTCCGACGGCATGCCGCTCAGCGCGGACGTCGTGCTCGTCTGTATCGGACGGGCCGGCAACTCGGGCGGACTGGGCCTCGAAGCGCTCGGCGTGCACGCGAACTCGTTCGGCTATCTGCCGGTGGACGCGTGCTACCGCACGGCGGTCCCGCACATCTATGCGGCGGGCGATGTGATCGGCTTTCCGGCGCTGGCGTCGGCGTCGATGGAGCAGGCACGCGTGGCCGTCTGCCACGCCTTCGATCTGAAGTACAAGCGGCAGGTCTCCAATGTGCTGCCGTATGCCATCTGGACCATCCCCGAGATCGCGACCGTGGGCGAGAGCGAAGACTCGCTTCTCGCGCGGGGCGTGCCATTCGAGACCGGGCGGGCGAGTTTCCGACAGAACCCGCGCGGTCAGATCCTCGGCGATGTCGACGGCTTCCTCAAGCTCGTCTTCCATCCCGAGGATCAGCGGCTGCTCGGCGTGACGATCGTCGGCGAGAGCGCCTGCGAGCTCATCCACATCGGCATGAACGTGCTCGCCTTCGACGGCACGATCGACTATTTCATCCAGGCGGCGTTCAACTATCCGTCGCTCGCCGACACCTACAAGTACGCCGCCTACGATGGACTGCAGCAGATGCAGAAGCGCCATGCGCGGGCACCGGGCCTGCCATCGATCGCGCGCGAACTCGTGCGCGACGGCTGACCGACACCCGCGCGCGTGCCGCTACTTGGACGACTTGTGGTCGCCCTTGTCGCCCTGCCCCTTGGGCGCGTCCGTCTTGGAGTCGCTGCGCTGGTCTGCGGCGAGCGATCGACCCACGTCCACCTGATCCTCCGTGAACTTCCCCTCGTCGTCGCGGCGGATGAAGCGCTTGTCGCCCTCGTTCGGCTCGATGAGCTCGCGTTTCTTCTCGGTCATGCTGATGCTCCTGGCTTGGGTGCCCGCGAGATAGTGCATCGGGCGTGCCGCCGGCGCCGGAAGCCGCCGCCGGCGTGATGCACGGCGTTGCCCGGGCGTGGACCGGGGGCTAACGTAGGCAAATGTCTCCCCCGGTCGCCTCCGCGCCACGTCATCTTCCGCTGGCAGGCGAGCGCGCCCTTCCCTTCGCGTCCGAGCGCCTCTGGCTCGACTTCGTGAACGCGGACAGCGCCGCACGCGGCGCCGACGCCCTTCGTGATTTCGAGAGTTTCGTGGGCTGGCTCGTGTCGGCCAGGGTGCTCGACGCGGAGCGAAGCGCGGCGATGCGACGGCGTGCCCTGCAGCAGCCGGCCGGGGCGCTTGCCGTGCTCGGCGATGCGCGGCGCGTGCAGGGCGTGTTACGCGCCCTCGCCGAGCGCGGGGCCGTGTCCGGCGAGTCGCGTATCGACGCGCTGGGGGAGATCAATCGTGTCCTCGGTCGAAGCGCGGGGACGCGACGCGTCCAGCTCGAGCGCGACGGAACCTTTGCGCGCGCGTTCGTGCCCGTGGGCGACGCGTTCGCGGGCCTGCTCATTCCCATCGTCGAGAGCGCCGCGGACGCGCTCATCTCGCGCGAGCTCCGGCGCGTGCGTCGGTGCGCCGCCCCGCGGTGCGTCCGGGTGTTCCACGATGACACGAAGAACGGGCGGCGGCGCTGGTGCGATATGTCCACCTGCGGCAACCGCGCCAAGGCCGCACGTCACCGCATGAAGCTGCACGACTGACGGACGACGGCGCGCGCTCCCGGCGCCCTCAGCAGGCGATGGCCAGTTCCGCGGACTTGATGTAGCCCATGTCCTCGGCATACCCCCGCAGCTTGCGCTGCAGCAGCCGCCGCCCGCGGAAGAGACGCGACTTGACCGTCCCTTCCGGAATGCCGAGGATCTGGGCGATCTCCGCGTAGCGCATCTCCTGGATGTCGCTCAGCACCACCGCCGACCGGTACTCCTCGGGCAGCGCGTCGATGGCGCGCACGATCTCGTCGTCCAGAAATGAGTCGTAGAAGCGACCCTCGGGATCGGCCTCGCCCACGGCATTCTGCGACGACCATCCGCTCTCGCCGTCGCCTTCGGGCACTTCGCGCGCGTCGATCCGCCGCTTGCGGCTCACGAACACGTGATAGAGGATGGTGAACAGCCAGGCGCGAATGTTGGTCCCCAGCCGGTACTGCTCCCAGCGCTCGAACGCGCGCAGCATCGTGTCCGACACCAGGTCATCCGCATCATCCCTCACGCGCGCCAGCTTGAGCGCGAAGCTGTAGAGCGCATCGAGGTGCACCAGCGCTTCGGCCTCGAAGCGCGCGCGGGGCGCCGCCTCGTGCATACCCATCGTCGTCATCTCCATCCTCCCCTCCCCTCACCCGCGTGCCGGCAGATGCCAGAGCCCCATGCTCCGCTCTCCGCCGCGACTTCGCCCTGCTCCTCAGAACGCGGAATGCATCCTGTGAAGCTCTTGACCATGTTCGCTGCGCATCAACTCCTCGCCAGCTCGTAGATGGGTCGCCAGAAAGCGCTTGAGATCGTCGCCAATCCCCTCCATCACGGTGATGTCTCGCGTCACCCGCGTCATCAGCATCCCACCCTCCAGCGCGGCGATGATGAAACGCGCCAGCCGCGCCGTGTCCACGTCATCACGCAACTGCTCGCGCAACTCCCACAACAGCGACTGGAGCTGGCCGGACCACTGCTCGAACACGACGTCGAGCCGCTGCCGAAACCCCTCGTGCGCGTCGGCCATCTCGCCGGCCAGGTTCCCGAACGGCGAACCGTTGCGCGCCTCGCGCTCGCGCTGCAAGGCAACGAGCGTGTCGATGAACAGAGTGAGCCGGTCCGCCGGCTCGATCATCGGCTCGCGCAGGATGGCCAGGCCCCGCTCGGCAAAGCGACTGAACTGCCGGTCGAGCACCTCGAATCCCAGCGCTTCCTTGGACTTGAAATAGTGGTAGAAGTGACTCTTGCCGCTCAGGCCCGCCGCAGCGATCACGTCGTCCACGGAGCTATGGGTAAACCCCTTCTCCGCAATCAACTGGGCAGCGGCATCAAGAATGGCGGCGCGGCGTTTCGTCACCACAATAAAATAGGACCGATCGGTCCTAGTGTCAAGCACTTGAGCTAACTCCTTATGAAGCAGCGCATTCGCTGCATCTACTGCCCTGAATCCGGCCACACGGCCGCAACTTCGTGGCGGTTACGTCGTGACCGAACGGGAAGCGGGTTAGCTTTCCGCCATGCCCCCCCATTCGCCCCGCCGCCGCGAGGTGACGCGCACCTACCTGGAGCTGCGGGCGCGGTCCGCACTCCGGCCGGCGCCTGTTCCCACGGAAGCGGTGACGCTCCATCGGCGACAACCAATGCGCGCCGCGGAGTACCTGTCGCTGTACAGCCTGGTGGGCGCGCGGTGGCACTGGCGAGACCGTCTCGCCTGGACCGCCGCGGAGCTGGACGCGTATCTCGCCCGTGCTGGCGTGGAGGTCTGGACGGCACACGTCGACGCCGACACCGCTGGCTACTTCGAGTTGCGCTCCCACGCGGACGGCAGCGTGGAGATCATGTACTTCGGGCTCACCGCGGCCTTCATCGGACGCGGCCTGGGCGGATGGCTGCTCACGCGCGCCGTGGAACGGGCGTTCGACGCTGGAGCCAGCCACGTGGTGCTCAATACCTGTACGCTCGATGGCCCGCACGCGCTGCCCAATTATCTCGCGCGCGGCTTCGCGATCGTGCGAGAGGAATGCTACGAGGCCTCCCTCTGAACCACGGCTGCGGTGGAGAACGGGACGCGTCCCGGTAGCCGAACCGCGCCGTCGCCGACAGTATTCTCCCTCACCTCATCTTGGAGGCGGACATGTGGCAGGATTTCAAGGCGTTCGTGATGCGCGGAAACGTCATGGAGCTGGCGGTGGCCGTGATCATCGGCGCAGCGTTCGGCGCGGTCATCAAGTCCCTCGTGGACGATGTCGTCATGCCGGTCCTCGGGCTGATCACCGGGGGCATCGACTTCAGCCAGCAGTACACACTCCTCAAGGCGGGCGCCGCGGCGGCCCCGCCCTATGCCACCCTCGCCGCCGCGAAAGCAGCCGGAGCGGTGACACTCGACTACGGCGCGCTACTCAACACGGTCATCACGTTCCTGCTCGTGGCGTTCGCGGTATTCCTTGTCGTTCGTGGGGTCAACCGCCTCTACCGGCGTCCCGCCGACCCCACGCCGAACACACGTCCCTGTCCATTCTGCACCATGACGATCGCGCTGGCCGCAACGCGGTGCCCCAACTGCACCGCCATCCTCACCTGACACGGCGGTCGATCGGCTGCGTCGTCAGCGACCGCGTCCTCGCCCGCGGCCTCCGCCGGAGCCCGGGCGTCCACCACCAGGACGTCGGCCGGCGGCGCTGCCGGTTCCAGAGCCCCGCGTGGGCCGGCGATACCCCTCTTCGCCCCGATCGGTGGCCGGCGGCGCCTGATCGCCGGGCAGCGGGACGCCCAGGTACGACTCGCGCTCGTTCGGGTTCCGTTTTCTGTTACGCTCGCCGCGGCCCGGCCGGCCCGCCCCTCCGCGCCCCTCCCGAAGGCCACGCTTCGCCTCGGCCGTTCCGCGATGGCGCCCCTGCTGGCGGTTCGCCTCGCGCTGCTCGTCGCGCTTCCGGTTGAATCTCGCCACTTCCTCTTCCGACCACGGTGCATCCAGCAGCGACTGCAACTCCGCGAGCGTTCGCGCGCGCACCGAGCCACGCTGTCCGCGAGCCACGACGAAGCGCACGGGCCGGTCGAGCGCCGGCACCTCGCCCTCGGTCAGCGAGCGCGCGATCTTCTCCGGAAGCCGCAGTCGCGCCACCCCGGTGCGCAAGCCGTTCTCCTCCTCCACGTCGTAGTCGATCTCCACCTCGCGGTCGCGAACCGACACCCTGGACGGCAACGCATCGTACGTGCGGCGCAGGGCGCGGGGCGACAGTGCCTCCAGCTCCTCGCCGAGTGCGAGATCGATCGCCTTGAACGCCGTCAATGTGCCGACGTCGGCCAGCCGCCGTTCGTACAGCGAGCCCAGCTCGGCCTGGCTCAACCGCGGCAGGGTGCCTCCCGAGCGACGATACGCCTCGCGCACCGCGTCGATGACGCCGAGGTTGTCCTTGACGGAGAAGTGGCGTGCCTCCCCGCGCGCCAGCGCGTCGGCCAGCACCCTGCGCGCCTCGCCCTCGCGGCCGGGCGGAAATTCCTCGATCGCCTCCACCTCGCGCTCCAGCTCGAACCCGAAGTACTCCACGCGGCGGCGCAGGACGAGCGGTGCCTTCCGGCGCTCGCCATCGTAGATCATCGTCGCCTCGTCGCCCGTCGCGAAGCGACGGATGACATCCATCGGCAGCTGCGTCCCTTCGATCGACGCACGCGGATTGCCCGAGCGGTCGGCGAAATAGCGCAGCTCGCCGGCGTTCGCCCCCCAGCTTCCGCAGACGCTCGTCTTGCTGACTCGCGCCTCCTCGCCCCACGCGGTGGTCTCGTCGATCACGAGATCGAAGGGCATGTACTCGGCGAGCAGTTGCGCGAACTCGCGGCGGGTCCCTTCGTGCGCGAGCGGCATCTCGCTGGGCAGCGGCATGCTGAGCCCGCGATACACGCTCGCCATCCCCAGCGCCGCGTCCTCGACGGACTTCACGAGCACGCC
Organism: Gemmatimonadaceae bacterium; assembly: GCA_046598315.1. Taxonomy (GTDB): domain Bacteria; phylum Gemmatimonadota; class Gemmatimonadetes; order Gemmatimonadales; family Gemmatimonadaceae; genus AG11. The sequence continues at coordinate 18,255 of JBKJIY010000043.1, read as the reverse complement.
TCGTCGCTCGGCCCACTCCGTCATCTCCTCGTCGCGAAAGAGATGGCGTGACAATCCGTATACCTCGCCCACGTAGCCCGCAACCTTGTATGCCTCGGCATACACATTGTACGCCGTGAGGTGGTCGCTCCCCGGCAGGATCAGTCCGCCGAGCTCTCGTTCCTCGCGCGTCATGCGGTGCAGGCTGTCCACGCCGCTCATCACCGCGAGGTAGGGCACGAGCGAGTCGTCGGCATTGACGAGCAGCTCCGCCCACTCGCGCTCCACGGGCATCTTCTCCACGGCGCGGCCGTATCGCGTGAGCCGCCCATTCTCGATGATGCCGCGCCCCTGGAGAAACTCCATCGCGCGTCGATAGGCGATGCGGTCGAGTGGCACGGGTAGCTCGAGCTCGTCCGCGGCCACACCGAGATCCGCGCAGGTGATCGCCACGCGCTCCGAGTCCCCAGCGAGCTGGAACTCGGGGGCGGTTGGCTGGAGCGCGGCGAACTCGATGTCGCGGTCGCTCAGGATGAACACGCGTCCGTCTTTCACGCGCCCATGCACCCGTCCTGCCATCTGCAGGATCTCGTTCGCGCCAAGATGCAGCTTGGTGAGCACGTTCTTGCCCTTCTCCACGATCGACGTGAAGCGCGTGTCGTCGATGATGACCGTGTCGAGCCCCTGCACGTTGAGCGCGCTCTGTCCCGCCGCGGTCATCGCCAGGAAGTAGGGCTTCTTCTCCTCCCCCTCGAGAAACGGACGCAGGATGCGGATCGGCTCGCCGCCGTGGTAGTGCGCCGTGTTGATGCGCGGCGCCCGCAGGCGGACGTTTTCCGCCGCCTGCTCCACGCCCTTGCGAGTCGGGACGAAGATCGCGACGCCGCGCTTCTCCTTGTACACGCGTTGAAGGAACCGGTCGTCGAGGAACTCGCCGACGTCCTTCCGCACGACCTCCACCTTCGCCGCCCTGTCCGGATCGAACGCGAACACCTGCAGCACCTCGGCGCTGTCCAGGTATTCGCGATAGAAGGTCGGGTCGACCGTGGCCGACAACCAGATGAAGCGGCAGCCAGCGCGCTTGCCTAGCGCCAGGCAGAGCTCGAGCTCCGCCGACGTCTGATGGATCTCGTCGACGATGAGCGTGTCCTGCGGCAGGATGTCACCGTCCTGGAACCAGCGACGCGCGATGCCGGTGGTGACGATGATGACGTTCCAGCTCGGGGTCTCGGGCGTGGCCTCGCGCTCACGATTGATCACGCCGACGCGCAGCTCCGTCGTCCCGAGCAGCTCCTCGGCGATGGGGCGGATGGCGAGGGTCTTTCCCGAACCCGTGCCGGCCACGATGCCGAACCCGCGGCGCGAGCGGGCCAGTTCCCGCACGTGCGGGCCGAAGTGCTTCTCGAGGTAGGTCTCGATATGCAACCCGACGGCGAGCTCGATCGTCTCGCAGGCGGCCCTCGTGGGCGCGATCACGATGACGCGCCCCGTGGGCGGCTCGGCCCCGACGAATGCGTCGTGGTCGGGGGGAAGATACTGATCTCTTACATGTCGCATGCGCGTGGCGTCAGGCGAATTTCATGCGCGCGCGTCGCTACGTCAGGGCTTCCGGCGATCCTCCCCGAACTTCCTGACGAATGGGAGATCCTTCTTTTCGCCCTTCTCACGCTTCTCGGCGTAGTCGTCACCGAAGAGCACCCTGCCGTTGTCGGGCCGATTGCGGACCGCCGTTGCGCAGTCCGTCGGCGCCGGCTGCTGCTTGGGTGGCACGCGATCGAGCCAGATCCGGCACATGCCCGGAGGGGGAAGATACGCCCTGGGGACGTCGTCCTCGCTCTTCTGCGCGCTCGCGACGCTGGCCAGTCCGGCCGAACAGAACAGGGTGAAAAGTGCGGTGCGAAGCTTCATGATGATCTCCAGTGTCGCGCGGACGGCGCGCGCTCACGATGATTAAAGGCAGGGGCAATGCCAGTCGGACCGCCGGTTCAACCGCTCGACCAAGTGCAAGCGATCCCGTCACTTGTGCGGAAGGGTCCGGTTCCTTGACCGATCGGAACGCACTCGCGGGTGTCCGATATTGGGGACGGAGCTGTACCATGGGAACGATTACCGAGCTCATCCAACCCGCCGATCCTGGCTTAGACACGGTGGGCCAGATTGCTCAACTCTCCTACACCGCGATCCCCGAAGCTGATCCCTAATGCGCGCGCGGTCTGCACGGTGTCGTGCGACGGGTCCACGCGCTTGAGCTCGGCGAGGGCCTCCTCGATGGGAATCGTGACGATGTGTGGCGTCTGCAGCGCCACCATGTGACCCCACTTTCCTTCGGCCACGGCTCGAACGGCCGCTCCGCCGAACCGGGTCGCCAGGAGGCGGTCGTACCCCGTGGGCATGCCCCCGCGCTGCAGATGTCCGAGCACCAGCGAGCGCGTCTCCTTTCCAGTGATCTCATGAATCTCGCGCGAGATCGAATCCGCGACCCCGCCCACGCGGCGCGCTTCGCCTGGCAGCGAGTCGCCCATCGTGTGCGACGCGCCCCCGCCCGGAAAGGCTCCTTCCGCCACGACCACGATGCTGAAGTGTCGGCCCGCGCGGTCGCGAGCCATGATCTTCTCGCAGACGCGGTTGATGTCGTACGGGATCTCCGGCAGCAGGATCACGTCGGCCGTGCCCGCCAGTCCGGAGTGCAGGGCGATGAAGCCGGCGTCGCGGCCCATCACCTCCATGATCATGACGCGATCGTGGCTTTCCGCCGTCGTGTGCAGCTTGTCGATCGCCTCGATCGCCGTATTGACCGCCGTATCGAAGCCGAACGTCGTGACCGTGCCGCTCACGTCGTTATCGATGGTCTTGGGCACGCCGACGATCTGCATCCCCTTGGCGCAGAGACGCTGCGCGATCTCCAGCGACCCGTCGCCACCGATGGAGATGAGCGCATCGATGCCGAGCTGTCTCGCGTTCGCGATCAACTCGTCGGACCGGTCCACTTCCAGATAACTGCCGTCGGGCTGCCGGCGCGGATAATGGAACGGGTTGCCGCGATTCGTGGAGCGGAGGATCGTCCCGCCAAGGTGGGCGATGCCGCGCACGGAGTCCTTGGTAAGCGACACGACCTCGTCCTCGCCCATGAGGCCGGCGAACCCACGCTTGATCCCGAGGACTTCCCAACCCCGGTTGATCGCCGACAGGACCACGGCGCGGATGACCGCGTTGAGGCCGGGGGCGTCGCCGCCACCCGTGGAGAGGGCAATGCGCATGCTGGACGGTACGATGGTGCGGAAAGGACGAATCGCGGCGTGGCCGCGCGCGAGAATCAGGTGGGCAGAGCGCCCGAACTAGACGCACCGGTGCGCGCCGGCGTCACCGGCCGGCACCTCGTGTTTCGTGTTGCAGCAGCCGCACGATCTCGCCGGGATGTGGGTGACGTCCACGCTTCGACTTCTCGAAGACGGGAGCGCCCTCCCTGGACACCTCGAAGCGTCCACCACCGCTCGGCAGGAGCGCGACGGACGCGTCGTCGAACTGCAGCGCGAGCTCGGCCGCCAACCTGGTGGCCAGTGGCTCGTAGTTTCAGATCGTGCAGTACTCGATCGTGATCTTCACCAGATGCTCCGCGGGTTGGATGCCGAATAATAACGCCCGCGCGCGCTCAGCCCGCGAGTGGCGAGGCGACGGGGGATTCGCCATTTTTTCCATCCACCTCACGGGAAGCCTCATTCGCGCGACTGACGGGCTCGGACCGTACCAGACGACTCTCCGCGGGCATGCGAGGCGGTGGCGCATCGCCATCGCCACGATCGCGGTCGCCAGCACGGTCGCGATCGTGTCCACCTATCCGGTCTTCAGCCAGGCGTGGGACGAGCCGGCTCATCTGGCGGCAGGCATGGAATGGCTGAGCGCCGGCACGTACCGGTACGAGACCGCACATCCGCCACTGGCCCGCGTGGCCGCAGCGGCAGGCCCGTATCTCGCCGGGGCGCGCACCCTCGGCCAGCCGACGCTCTATGCGGAAGGACGCGCCCTGCTCGGGAGCGGCGATCACTATCGTCGGACCCTCTTCCTGGCGCGTCTGGGGATGCTTCCCTTTTTCTGGCTTCTGCTCGCCACGTGTGCGGTCTGGGGCAGCTCCATCGGCGGCGGGAGCGGCGCCGCGCTCGCGACCCTGTTCGCGGCCGCCAATCCCAATGTGCTGGCCCATGCGGGGTTCGTCGGCACCGACCTCGCACCCGCGGCGCTCGTCGCGCTCGCCTTGTTCGCCTGGATGCGCTGGCGTGAACGCCCCGTGCTGATGCGGGGGACGGTGCTGGGCGCCGCCCTCGCGCTCGCCCTCGTCACCAAGTTCTCGGCGCTCGCCTTTCTCGGCGCCGGCATCGCGGCGGGGGAGTTGTTCCGCGCGGTGGCGCGTCGCCGGGGAGGGGAGGCACCGCTGCGCCTCGGTGGCTCGCTGTTGGCGGCGGCCGTCGCCGCCGCGCTGGTCGTCTGGGCGGTGTACGGTTTTCGCATCGGCCCGGTATCGCATGGCGGCGTTCCAGTTCCCGCGCCGGAGCTCTTTCGCGGGCTTCGCGATTTTCTCGCCCACGGCACCGGCGGCCATCCTGCCTTTCTGCTCGGCGAGGTGCGCGTGACCGGGTGGTGGTACTACTACCTCGTCGCGCTCGCCGTGAAGACGCCGCTCCCGCTCCTCGCCCTCGCGATCGTCGGGAGCGCCGCGGCGGTGCGCGCGTGCCGCGGCGACGAGGGCTGGCGCGCGCTCGTGCCGCTGGCGGGGGTGGCCGGCGTGCTGATTCCCGCGATGTTCTCGCGCGCAGATCTCGGCGTCCGCATCGTCCTCGCGGCCTATCCATTTCTTGCCCTGCTCGCCGCACGCGGTGCCCTCGCCGGCTGGCAAGGGGTGGGATCACCGCGCGCCCGCCTCGCGCGCCGCGCCGGCATCGCCGCGCTCGCCGCGGGCATCGCCATCGTGCCCGTGCGCGCCTGGCCCGACTACCTCGCGTACTTCAATGCGCTCGCCGGTCGGCACCCCGAGCGCGTGCTCGTGGACAGCAACCTCGATTGGGGACAGGACCTCTACCGGCTCGCCGACACAGTGCGCGCGCGGCGCATCGAGTCGCTGCGAGTGCATTACTTCGGATCGGGCAGCCTCGCCGCCGCCGGCCTGCCGTCGGCGCGGCGTCTGGGTCGTGACGAGCGCGCGACCGGCTACGTGGCCGCGAGCGAGACGTTTCTCGCAGGCGTGTGGAGCGACACGTCGCTGCGCTGGCTCAGCCGCCGCACGCCGGTCGCGCGCATCGGAAAGTCCATGCGGCTGTACTTCATCGAGCCCGGCGGCGCAGTGCCCTGACATTCGGCACTACAGGGATGCGACCCGCAGCGAGAGGATGATGGAGGCAAGCCCGATGTCGTGATCTTGGGCGCATGCGAGGCCTCGTGCGTCAGTCGGATCGCGGGTTCACTCTGGTGGAGCTGGTGCTCTGGAGTGCCGTGGCGGGACTCGTGTGCCTCATGGGTCTACGGCAGCTCGGCCATCAGCTCAATCGTCTCGCCACACGATCAGCCGTCGCCGAGGCCGCCGCGGTCATCGCCCAGGCGCGCGACGAAGCCATCGCCCAGCGCGCGCCCGTGAGCCTGCGCATCGACTCGGCGGCCGTCTCCCTCGAGCTGCGCGCGCGCGGTGACCGCCTCGCACTCCATCGGCTGGATGCCGTCGCCGGCCTCACCATCGCGGCGACCCGCGACTCCATCACCTTCGACGTCCGAGGGCTGGGCTATGGTGCGGCGAATCTCACGCTCATCGCCCGAAAGGGCGCGGCGGCCGACACGCTCACCGTCTCGCGGCTGGGACGCGTACGATACTGAGCGGCGGCGTCATCGCGGTGCGGTGGCCGGTGGGAGGGCGCCTGCGGCAGCGGGCGCCACCCTCTGGCTCCACCCCCTCCCATCAATCCGCCGCGACCGTCCCGAAGTCGTAGCCCGGCACCGAGACGCGCGGAATCGACTGGCCGATCACCCGCTCGATCGTGCGCACCATCGCGATCTCGTCCGGCGCCATGAAGGTATAGGCGTCACCTTCCGCGGCGGCGCGCCCCGTGCGGCCGATGCGATGCACGTAGTCCTCGGCCTGCTGCGGCACGTCGTAGTTCACCACGTGCGTGATCCCCGAGATGTCGAGTCCGCGCTGCGCGATGTCCGTGGCGACCAGGACGGCAATCTTGCCGTCCTTGAAGTCCTGGAGCGCCTTGGTGCGCTGCGACTGCGACTTGTCGGCGTGCATCGCCGTCGCTGTCACTCCCGCCGTCTCCAGGTCGCGCACAATCCGGTCGGCGCCATGCTTCGTCCGCGAGAAGATGAGCACGGAGTCGTGCACCTTGCTCGTGAGGAGCTCCACCAGTAACGCGTTCTTCTTGTCACGCGGCACGGGGTAGACCGCATGCGTCACGGTGCTCGCCGCGGCCGAGCGGACGCCCACCTGCACCACGACGGGCTTCCGCAGATACTTGCGCGCCAGCGCCTCCACCTCGGGGGGCATCGTGGCGCTGAAGAGCAGCGTCTGCCGGTACTTGGGGATCTGGCTCACGACCGTGTTGATCTGCGGCGCGAATCCCATGTCGAGCATGCGGTCCGCCTCGTCCAGCACCAGCACTTCGAGATCGTCGAACACCACATTCTGCCGCTCCAGGTGGTCGATCAGACGGCCCGGTGTGGCGACGACGACGTCGACGCCGGCGCGGAGCTTCCGCTCCTGTGGCTCCAGCGGCACGCCGCCGTACACGGCGACCACCGAGATGGGCGCGTGCCGGGCGTACTTCTGGAAGCTTTCCTCCACCTGCACGCAGAGCTCGCGCGTGGGCGTGAGGATGAGTGCGCGGGTGCGACGCGGTCCGTCGATGAGCCGGTCGATGATCGGCAGGGTGAAGGCCGCCGTCTTGCCCGTACCCGTCTGCGCGAGGCCCATGATGTCGCGGCCCGAGCGCGCCAGGGGAATCGCCTCGCGCTGGATCGGCGTGGGCGTGTTGTAGCCGGCATCCCGGATCGCCTCCAGAATGCTGGAGTGCAGCTGGAGATCCGCGAAGCTGACAGGTGCGGGCTCGAGCGCGAGAACGGGAGTCAGCACCGTCGCCGCGAGATCGTTCGTCGTGTTGCTCATGCGTCCTGATGCCGGTGCCGGGGCCGCGATCCCGGGACAGCCCGGGACCGGCACGTGTGCACCAGGCTGGCGTGGCATGCCACGACCGGACCGGTGCGGTGAACTCGAGGAACGCCCGGTGTCAGGGGCGCGACACGAGCGGTGTCGTCCGGCCGAGTGCCGGTGTCGTGGAGGGGTCCGCGGCCGCACGCGCCCGATGCGCGTGTCCTCCACCGCCGGCCGGCGACAGGCGCTCCTCGGACAAACGGGCGCGTCTCCCCAGCCTGGTCTTTTTCACTCTATCCCGTGCAAGCTAATCCGTGCCGGCGATGGCGTCTACCTGTCGCCGTGATGACGTATGGCCGGCCCCAAGTGCGCCAGAACGATTCCTATCACCTCCTCGGGCCGCTCCTCGTTCACCGCGTGCCCTCCCCCGTGGATGACGTGGAGTACCATCGACACTCCTGCGTCGAGCAACGCGCGGCCGTACGGCGCCGCGCGGCGCACGAGCCGGTCGCGTGTGCCGAGCACCACGAGCGGCGGCGTGGCGAGGGCGCGAAGACGCGCGGCCATGCCCTCCACGGGAGGTCGGCGCCAGTCGAAGCGCCGCACCAGCCGCCGCATCGCGCTCGCGTAGGCGGGAAACTGCGATGGCGCCCAGTATTCATCCACGTCGCGCTCGGTGATGCGTGCCGATTCGCCATACACCAGCCGATGCGTCCGCCCAACTACCCAGCGGGATACGAGGTGCGGCAGCACGCGATCGAGTGATCGCCCGCTCACTGCGCGCGCCGGGGGGATGATGGGCAGCTCACCGAAGCATGCCGGATTCACGAGGACGAGCGCGCCCGCGCTCTCGCGCTCGGTAGCGATCTGGAGCGCGAGCGTCGCACCCATCGACTGTGCGATCACTGGCGCGTGGAGGAGTCCCTCGCACTCCAGCAGGCGGCGCAGCGCGCTCGACATTGCCTCCAACGTGTACGCCTTGTCGTCGTCTGGCTTGTCGGAGAGGCCATGCCCGGGCAGATCGACGGCCACCACACGCCAGCCGGCGCGCGCCAGCGGCTCGAACCACGCGCGCCACATGTAGATCGAGGCGCCCCACCCGTGCACGAGCACCACTGGCGGTGCGTCGGCGCCCCCGGCCTCCGCGACGCGCAGCCGCAGTCCATCATCGAGGACGACGTACCGCACGCTGATCGAACTCACGCCGGCGGGAAACATTGCTTCCGGTGCCAGCCGACCCCGCAGCTGCGTCTCTCCGTCCAGCCTTGGCATGGCTCCGCCGCGTGCGGGCGGCCTCAGATGATGTCGATCTGCCGTCCGGCAAGCCGAGCGATGAGGCCGAGCCTGAACGTGACGTCCGACCACTGCTCGTCGCCTCCCTGCTTCTCCTCCAGTGGGTACGTGGGCCATGCGTGCGCATTGGCCGACGTGGGGCTCATCATTCCCTTGTGGGGATGCCACACGCCTGTCCGGTCGCGGTCCTCGAGGAACCGCTCGAACAGCTTGTACCAGTTTTCGTTGCGGCGCAGAAAGCCGAGGCGCGCCATCAGCTCGAGCCAGAAGAGCGCAAACGGCACATCCGCGTCGGCGGCATTGCGATGTGGCAGCAGGTCTCCCAGCACGAGGTGCGGCACGGGAAGCACCTGTTTGCCAACCGCCTGGACGGCCTCCTGGCGGGGATGTGATTGCGCGAGATGCGTGTACAGGGCGTCCATCTCCCGATGATGCTCGGCGCGAAACAGCGGCATGTACGCCAGCATCATGACCGTGTAGATGGACGGAGGGTTGGCGTCGGCCGCCAGCATGTGCTGATTGCCCTGCCGGATGAACGGCTTCTGCGCCAGTGGCGATCGGAGATAGTCGGCGATCCTGTTGAGGATGCGCCGAGCCGCGCCGCGCAGCCGTGGATCGCCCTCGTAGCCGGCTTGTGCCAGCGTGGCCGCGGCCGCTTCACGCAGCAGCGAACGCCCACGTCGCACCGCGTCCTCGTCCGGAGCGTGCTTGCCACCCAACTCGAACAGATAGCTCGGGTCGTCGTCCTCGGCCAGCAACCGGAACAGGATGCGGCGCGCATGGACGAGCGGCGGCGAATCCTTGTTCCATCCGTATTCGATCAGTCGTCTCACGGCAGGGATCGTTCCCACCCCGTCGAAGTGCGCGGCCGTCAGCTTGGGCGTGCCGAGCATTCCGCCAAGCCAGGTGCCGTCCATTCCCTGTTGCACGGCCAACAGCACCGCAGGACGGTGCGTAAAAGGCAGGTTGCTCACCTGTTCGGCTTCCTTGGCCGTGAGGCGTGCGACTTCGGTGAGTGATCGGTACTGGATGGCCGGTGAGGCGTGCTTGAGCAGCCAGGTGAGCGGAAACTTCACCGGACTCGGCGGCGGTGCTGGCGCGGCGGGAGGAAGCGGAGGCGGCGGAGCGAGCGCCACCGGAACAGCGGGCGCGGCGACAGCCGCCTGAGGAAGCGTCGGAGACGCGGGAACGAGCGGAGTTGCAGGCGGCGGCAGAGTCACTTTTAAGGCTCGCAGAGCTAACGGTCAGATCAGACGACGCAACGCCACGCCGACGGAACGGCCCGACGAGAGCCGGGTAAGCATAGCAGATTCACCAGCGCCCGCTAGAGGGGAGCACGTAAGTGACGCGCCGGTAAGTGCTTAGATTTTCGCGTACGTTCAAATTTTCACCGTGAGGTCCGGTCATGAAGGCAATGCGCATCGCGGCACTGGGGCTCGGCATGCTTGCCGGCGTCGCCGCAGTGGCTAGCGCCCAGTCGGGCGGCGCTGTGCAGTCGGGCGCCGGAACGGGCCGCCGCCCCACGCTGCAGCTCAATGGCCTCGAGCTTACGGAGTCCCAGAAGTCCAGGCTGGCTGAGATACAGCGCAAGTATCAGCCCGAGATGGCGGCCATTCGCGAGGGAATGCAGAACGGCGGCGATCAGGCGGAGGTCATGCACAAGCTGATGGAGCTGCGTGAGCGGTCGAGCACCGAGATGCGCGCGATCCTCACCACGGAGCAACAAGCCGTGTTCGACAAGAACGTGGCCGAGATGAAAGCGCAGATGGATGCGCGCATGCGGGCCGCGCCAGTTCGCTGACTCTCGACACAGCGCGCGGCGACGAATCGGTGCTCCGTGCGCGGTGAGTTCATCGATCTCGACGGCGCGCGACTGTACTACTACGCGGCCGGCACGCGCGGCACCGGGGAACCCGTCGTATTTCTCCACGGCTTTCCCACCTCGGGCCACCTGTGGAGCGACGTCGTCACGCAGATGCCGACCGGGCACCGTCTCGTCGTGCTGGATCTGCTGGGCTACGGCCGCAGCGATCCGCCGGCTGGACGCCCCCTCACGCTGCGCGCGCACGCGGATCGCGTCGTCGCGCTGCTCGACGCGCTCGGCATCGATCAGGCGTGCATCGTGGGACACCACCTCGGTGGTGGCGTCGCCCAATGCCTCGCGCTGGACTCGCCGTCGCGCGTCTCGCGGCTCGCGCTCCTGAGCAGCATTGCATTCGATCGATCGCCATCGCGGGAGCTTCGCGTGGCGCGAGCGTTGATGCCGATCACGCGCCGATTCGGTCCGCAGCTGCTGCTTCAGCTACTGCGCGCCGATCTGGAGCGAGGCTACGCGGACAAGACGCGCTCGGCGCACTCGATCGACCGCTACGGCCGGCCGTTCAACTCGCCGCACGGACGCGACGTGCTGCTGCAGCACCTCGGCGCGCTGGACGCGCGCGAGACCGTGGCTCTGGGCAAGCGGCTCGGCGACGTGCGTGTGCCAACAGCGGTGGTGTGGGGCCAGGGCGACCCGTTTCTCCCGATCGCGCTGGGCAGCCGTCTCGCCGCCGCCATTCCGGACGCCACCTTCAGCGTGATCCCCCTCGCGCGTCACTTCACCCCGGAAGACAATCCGCGCGCCGTCGCCGACGCCGTCGCCGCCCTGCTGCGCAGGGACGTGAAACCCTGAAGCGATGGAAGGAAGGAGGAGTACGCCGCATCTGTCTTCCTGTCTTCCTGTCTTCCTGTCTTCCTGCTCTTCCTGCAGTCATCACATTCGCTTCACTTCGTTCAGCGCATCCACCGCATGCCCGATGTCCCGCGACATCGCCCTCGCCTCGCGCGTGGCATGCGCGACATCGGACATGGCGGTTCCCAGCGCGGACGACCGCAGCTTCAGCAGGTCGAATCGCAGATTCTGCAGGGTGAGCGACGCACTCTCGAGCTGCGACGCGAGCGCGCTGCGGCGCGAGACGAGCTCGAGGATCGTTGCCCGCTGTCGCTCCAGCAAGGCGATCCGGCGTTCCTGCTCCGCAGTCGGTGCGTCGCCCGCCTCGGCCCGCAGCGCGCCGACGCGTGCATCGAGCACTCCGACCGATGCGCCGCCCACGTCGGCGTCGAGTCGATGCAACGTCGCGGCGAGCCCGCCAACCCGAGTGGCGAGCGCATCTACCGTCGGACCGACATCGGGAATCATGTCGCGCTCGGCCGGCGCCAATCGCGCCAGCGTTTCGTGCGCGGCGCGCTGGTCTCCCGCGGCGCGGCGCACGGCGTCGCCATGCGCGCCGGCGAGCACGTCGGCCGGCGCCAGCGCCAGGGCGAGATCGGGGCCCGCCGACGCCGGCAGCGCCGCGGTGCTCCCCTCCTGCCCCACGAGCCGTGGCGTGCCCCGCGCGAACAGCCGGCCGAGCGGTACGCCGTCCGCCCACAGGTGCCCGCCGCGCGAGATGATGCCCATCGTCATGAACGCTGCGGGAAACAGGAACCAGAGGAAGTCGACATTGGTGATGATGTTCACGGCGGCCAGCGACGCGATGGTGACTGCGGAGCCGATCGTCTTTCGCCGGAACGTGCTGAGGCGTACCTCCATCGGCAGCGTCGGGTCATCGTGATCTCCGGCGCCGCTCAACCGCTTCGCTTCGTCCTTGCGGGCACGCTCCCATTCCTTCTGCTCGCGCCGCCACTGCCGCCAGTCCGCGCGCGAGCCGCCGCTGGGCATCACCGGCGCGGGGAGCGACAGGGGCACCCGCGGCGGGCCAGGTCGTCCCGCGATGCGCAGCGGTGAATCGGAGTAGCCGTCCCACACGGGCACCGACACCGCGGCTGGCGCGTGGCGCGGGTGCGCGCCGCGGTCGGCGTAGGGCGCAGCGTCGCGCGCGCCCGAGAGCGCGTCACGGAATTCGTTGGCGTCCGCCCAGCGGTCGTCCGGCTTCTTGGCGAGCGCGCGCGCGATCGCGTGCACGAGGCTCGACGGTGCATCGGGCCGCAGCGGTCCCAGCGGCCGCGGTGTCTCCGACAGGTGCTTCATGAGCATCGCCGGCGTGTTGCCGGCCTTGAAGGGCGGCTCGCCCGCCAGCAGCTGATACGCGATCACGCCGAGCGAGTAGATGTCGCTGCGCCCATCGATCTCGCGCTCGCCCGTCGCCTGCTCCGGCGACATGTACGCCGGCGTCCCGATGGCGACGCCGGTGACCGTGAGCCGCGCATCCGATTCCCCGGCGCGCGCAATGCCGAAGTCCGTGACCATCGGCCGTCCGGTCGTGCGCTCGAGCATGATGTTGTCGGGCTTCACGTCGCGGTGCACCACGCCACGCGAGTGCGCGTAGGCGAGTGCGTCGGCGACCGCGGCGAGGATGGTGCGAGCCTCCGTTACCGGCAGGCGCGATTCGCGCACGAGTCGTTCGGCGAGGCTCTCGCCCTCCACCAACGCCATCACGAAGTACACCATCCCGTCCTTCTCGTCCACCGTGTAGATGGGGACGATGTTGGGATGCGTGAGCTGCGCTGCCGTCTGCGCCTCGCGCAGGAAGCGCTCTCGCACGTCGGGCTTGAAGGCGAGATCGGGGGGCAGGAGCTTGATGGCGACGTCGCGATGGAGCCGGAGGTCCCTGGCGCGGTACACGACGGCCATCCCCCCGCGACCGATCTCCGCGTCGACGAGGTACTGCGTGCCGACCGCGGCGAGGAGGCGGTCGAGCAGGGGATCCGTCACCCGCGCTCCGATGGGCGCCAAGCGCCGGAGCCCCTCGATGAGCCGACACGGCCCAGTTCGTCGGCCACGACGAGTGCGTCATCCACACTCTCGGCCAGGCGCATCGCCTGGTTCGCCAGGGACGTGATGTGCTGATGGAGCTGTGGGCTCGCTCCCATGCGCCCGAGGTCGAAGCGCATGTTCTGGAGCGCCAGGGCGCAGGTCTCCAGCTTGCCGGCGACCGCGTCGCGGCGCTGGCCCGCGTCCACGAGAACGCGCCGCTGGCGCTTGAGATACGCCAACCGGCGAACGCGGTCCTCACTGGCGCGCTCGAGGGGATTGGCCGCGTTCTCCAGCGTGCTGATCTCGCTTTCGAGCTGCTCGCGCGCGCCCGCGATATCCTGCCGCGCCAGCTCCTCGGCCGCATACGCCAGGGATTGCACGCGGTCGGCCAGGGTGGAGGCCGACGCGGCCACGTCGGCGTAGCGATCGCGCTCGGCGTTGGGTAGATCGTGCAGTCGGCGCAGGATCTCGTCGCGATCGGCGAACGCGCGCCTCACGGCGTCGCTCTCCGCGACGCGAGGGGATGCGCCGTCGTACCCGCTGGCCAACGATGGCGCACCCGGTCCGGCGGAGAGCGCCGCGGGCGCCATCCGCGCCGCCAGCTTTCGCTGCGCGCGCTCCTCACGCAACCGTGCGCGGGCACGCGGATCGAACAGCGCCCGGCAGTGCTCCGCCACCTCCTCGATGACTTCCATCACCTCGCGGTCGCGCGGCTGCCTGAACACGTCGCGCCAGTCATACCGGTCGCTCCAGAGCGTCGCGTACTTGAACGCGATGTAGATGCTCCAGACCACCGTCATGAACAGGAAGTCGCCGCTCCCGAACAGCGCGAAGAGCAGGATCACGCCGTTGACGAAGAGATATGGTGCAATCTTGCGCCGGAACGCGACGACCGGGGGCGCCTCCCATCGGCGCACGTTTTCCGGGCTCGGTCCCTGCGACGGCAGCGCGTCCGCCGGACGGTGACCGGCGAGCCTCGGGGCGGGATCGTATGGGCCGTCCGCGGGCGGCGAGTACGGCGGGAGCACCAGTGCCTGCGCGCGCTGCGCCGACTCCGGCGCGCGCAAGACAGCCGACTGATCTACGTCGAGCGCCGCGACGAGCGACGCCGCCGACGGAAAGCGGTTCCGCGGCTCCTTCTCCAGCAGCATCATCACGGCACGAGCGAGGTCGATCGGCAGTCCGGCACGGCGCTGCTCCACGGGGATCGGACGTTCCGAGAGATGCTTGACGAGCATCGCCGGGGTGCTGCCCGCGCTGAAGGGCGGTTCGCCGGAGAGCATCTGATAGCCGAGGATCCCCAGCGAATAGAGATCGCTCCGCCCATCGATCTCGCGATCGCCGGCCGCCTGCTCCGGCGACATGTATGCGGGCGTGCCGATGGCGATCCCCGTCGCCGTCAGGCGGTTGTCGCCACCGCTGTCCATGGCGCGCGCGATGCCGAAGTCCGTCACCATGGATCGTCCGGTCACCGCGTCGAGCAGGATGTTGTCGGGCTTGATATCGCGATGGACCACGCCGCGATCATGCGCGTAGGCCAGCGCGTCCGCCACCTCGCGCAGCACCTTCCGTGTCTCGTCCACCGTGAGCACGCCGCGCTCGTGCAGCCGCTTGGCCAGGTTGTCTCCGCTCACGTACGCCATCACGAAGAAGACGAGCTGCTCCTGCTCATCCACCGTATAGATCGGAACGATGTTCGGATGGGAGAGTTGCGCCGCGGTCTCCGCCTCCCGCAGAAAGCGCGACTTGATGTCGCTGCGAAACGCCAGCTCGGGCGGGAGCAGCTTGATGGCGACCTGGCGTTTCAGTCGCCGGTCGCGGGCACGGTACACGATACCCATGCCGCCCCGTCCGATCTCGCAATCGAGGTCGTAGTGGGCCGCGAGCGCACGCTGAACATGAGCGCGGAGCTCGTCATCCGCGGCAGAGGTGAGCGGGTCGGTGGGCACGCGACGACGGGTCGACAGGGTGAGGCGAGACGATGACATTGTAGCACGGCGACGGTAGGCTGGATAGGACGACCGCCGGGGCGGCAGGGGCACTACGTCATGATGACGGCGATTGGTGTCAGTGCCCGTCGCCCTGTCGCATGCGGTATGGAATGGAGTGTGCGCTTGCCGGAGCCTTCGGCCTCCTGCCCGCGGGCCGCCATATGTTACTCTCGGCAGGCCGGCTGTTCCTTTACCTCAGGACTCCTCAATGGGCGAGCGTCAGACGCTTCCCGTGCTCCCGCTACGGGGCACGGTCATCTTTCCCGGACTCACCGCTCCCATCGCGGCCGGTCGGCCGGGCACCCTGCGCGCCATTGAAGCCGCGCTCAAGGGAGACCGGCTGGTCTTCGCCGTCGCTCAGCGCGACAACACCGACGAGCCGACGCCTGAAATCCTCTACTCGATGGGCGTGATCGCGCGCATCGGCCAGATCCAGCGCGGGCTCGGCGGTGTGCAGCTGCTGTTGCAGGGTGAGCAGCGCGCCACGGCTCTCCAGTACACGGTGAATCCGGCCGAGAACTATCTCAGCGCCGTGGTCTCGCCGCTGGAGGAGATGAAGCCGGTCGACGAGACCGATCCCTCGTTCGTCGCGCTGTACAAGGAGATTCGCGAGCGGGCCGCCGAGCTCGGTGAGCGACGCGGGCTGCCGGAGGAGGTGGTCCACCAGGTACTCGACGCCGTGACCGATGCGGGCCGCTTCAGTGATCTCGTCGCCGGCTACATCGAGCTCCCGGTCGCGGAGCGACAGGGGCTCCTCGAGAACCTGTCGGTCGAGGACCGCCTCCGCCGCGTCCTCGTCCACGTGCAGCGCCAGATCGGCATGATCGAGATGCAGGAGGAGATCAAGTCGCAGGTGCAGGAGGAGCTGGGCGAGCGGCAGCGCGAGATGTACCTGCGCGAGCAGATGAAGGCGATTCAGAAGGAGCTCGGCGACGACGATCAGAGCAAGGAGATCACGGAGCTGCGTGCGAAGCTCGAGAAGCTCGAGATGCCGCCCACGGCGCGCGCCGAGGTGGAGCGCGAGCTCGGCCGCCTCGAGCGAGCCGGCCGCGAATCCATGGAAGCGCAGGTCATCCGCACGTATCTCGAGTGGATCGCCGAGCTGCCGTGGAACTCCCGGAGCGACGACAACCTGGATCTCGCCCGGGCGCAGCAGGTACTGGACGAAGACCACTACGGTCTGCCCGACGTGAAGGATCGCGTGCTCGAGTTCCTCGCCGTGAGACAGCTGCGGGCGAAGGAGCTCGCCGAAGAAGTCGAGAAGACCGGCGAGATCCCCATCGCCACCTTCAAGATCGACAAGGACGACGCCACGCCCGCCCTGCACATGGGCGGCGAGGAAGTGAAGCTCGTGACGGACAAGGCCGAGGCCAAGGCGCGGGCGATGGCGAAGGGTCCGATCCTGTTGTTTTCGGGCCCGCCCGGCGTCGGCAAGACGTCGATCGCCAAGTCGATCGCCCGCTCGCTGGGGCGCGAGTACGTGCGCGTGGCGCTCGGCGGCGTGCGCGACGAGGCCGACGTTCGCGGCCATCGCCGCACCTATGTGGGCGCCATGCCCGGGCGCATCATCCAGGGCCTGAAGCAGGCCAGGACGCGCAATCCCGTGTTCCTGCTCGACGAGGTGGACAAGCTGGGCTCCGGCCACCAGGGCGATCCGTCGAGCGCGCTGCTCGAGGTGCTCGATCCGGCGCAGAACGACACCTTCACCGACCACTATCTCGGGATCCCCTTCGATCTCAGTGAAGTGCTGTTCATCGCGACGGCCAACTTCGTCCAGAACATTCCAGGCCCGTTGATGGATCGCATGGAGGCGGTGGAATTCGCCGGTTATACGGAACGGGAAAAGGCGGAGATCGCCAAGAAATATCTCATTCCGCGCCAGATCGAGGATTCGGGGCTCAAGAGCAAGAACGTCGTCTTCACCGACGACGCGGTGATGAGCATCGTGTCGAAGTACACGCGCGAAAGCGGCGTGCGCCAGCTCGAGCGGCAGGTCGGGGCCGTGACGCGCAAGGTGGCGCGCAAGCTCGCCTCCGGCGAGACCGACGATTTCTCGATCAGCGTGGAGGACGTGCGCGATCTGCTCGGCCGTCCGCGGGTGCATCCCGAGCGGGCGAACGAGGTCAACGAGATCGGCGTGGCGGCGGGGATGTACTACACGCCCATGGGCGGCGACATCATGTTCGTGGAGGCGGCGATCCGCCGGTTGCATGGTGCGCAGCGCTCGTCGGATTCGGACGAGCAGAAGGTACAGGTGAGCGGGTGGGGCAATGTGTCGCTGATCCTCACCGGACAACTCGGCGACGTGATGAAGGAGTCGGCGCGCGCCGCACTCACGTATGCCGCGACGCACGCGTCGACCCTCAAGATCCCCGAGGATCGGCTGGGCTCCATCGAGGTGCACGTGCACGTGCCGGCCGGGGCGATTCCCAAGGACGGACCAAGCGCGGGCGTCGCCATCAGTGTGGCGCTGGTGAGCGCGATGGCGGGGCGGCCGGTGCGGCGCGACGTCGCGATGACCGGGGAGTCCACGCTGCGCGGGCGTGTGCTGCCCATTGGCGGGTTGAAAGAGAAGGTGCTGGGCGCGCATCGGGCCGGGATCACCACGATCATTCTGCCCAAGGACAACGAAGCGGACATGGAGGACATCCCGGAGGAGGTGCGGAACCAGCTCACCTTCCATTGCGTGGCCACGCTCGACGAGGCCTTCGACATCGCCCTCCTGCCCGCGGTGCCGGGCATCGCGGCACCCGCGGCGCCGACCCTGATGGAACAGGCAGAGGAGGCGGCGGGCGTGCCGTGAAGGGGGGACTATCGCGCCAGCCCGGATGATGTTACTGTTCGACTCAGCGACGCACCCCGTGCTTCTGCTCGGGTACCTAGTTCCGACGGATCAGGGGCCTGCATCTCGCGGGCCTCTTTTTTTTCACCCGCGTCGCTGCATTGGCGGTACAGTTCCGCAATTGTAGGGTGAGCCCCCGCGTGAGGGCGCCGTTCACGTCAACATGTAGTCGGTATGTACAGACTTGGTGTGTACGCCGACCACAAACATCATTGAGGAGTTCAGCTATGCGTACGACCGGCACCGTGAAGTGGTTCAACGACACGAAGGGCTTTGGCTTCATCAC
>JBKJIY010000086.1:0-6686 GCA_046598315.1 Gemmatimonadaceae bacterium | reverse complement strand
CGAGGGCGGCCGAGTCCTGCGCTTCCCTGGCCGCTCGCGCCACGCCGCGTTCGATCTGTGCGTGCTGCTCCGCGCTCGCGCGCGCGCGTTGCTGCGCGAGCGCGGCCGCTTCGGTGGAATCCACGACGCGTCGCTCACTCGCCATGAGCGCCTCACGCATGGCGTCGGCGTGACGCGCCGTGTCCTGCCGCGCCGCCTCCAGTGCCGTGAGCTGCGACCGCAGCTCGGCGAGCTCGGCTCGGCGGCGCAGAGGCCCCGGACCGGCCGTGGAGCCGGGCAGCCACACGGCGCCACGGGCGTCCACGAAGGCGCTCCCGTCGTCCACGGCATGCACGTGGCCCAGGAGATTGCGCACCCAGGCGCGCGCGGGCCGGGCGGCGTTGACGATGTGCGCCAGTGCGTCGGGCAGGGGAGTGCCCGCGGATTCCTCGCTCATCGCGTCTACAGGAAGCAGCAGCAGCGGCCCGGGATTGGCGTTCGCGTGCCAGGCACGAATGGCATCGGCCGTGGCGCTGTCGCGCACGAGCACGGCGTGCACGGAGTTCCCGAGGAACCGCTCCACCAGGAGGGCGGACCCCTGATCGGCCGCGATGAAGTCGGAGAGCGGCCCGAGCACGGCGCCCTCACCGAAGGTATCGCGCTCCTGGAGGAGTCGGGATGCCGCCGGCGCGAGGCCCACTCGGTCTCGCTCCAACTGCTCCAGGGCGTTGACGCGCCCGTGCAGCGCGGTGAGCGCCTCGTCGGCGCGCGACAGCTCCGCGCGCGCCAGCGAGTCGCGCTCGCGAGTCTCCCGGTCGCCGGCGCGCGCGGCCTCCAACTCCGTCGCGGACTGGGCGGCGAGCTCCGTCGCGGCATCGACCAGCGCGCGCGACTCCTGCTCCTCGCGTTGCGCAAGCGCGAGCGCGTCTGCCAGCTGGGCGCGCTCACGCGACAACGCGTCGCCGCGCTGTGTGACTTCGTCGAGCTCGCGAATGGCACGTTCGCGGTCGTGCTCCACGCGGCGCGTCCGATCCTGTAACTCGCGGAGCTGGTGTTCGGCGCCGTTCACGGCGGCGCGTGCGCTCGCGACCAGCCGGCGAATCTCGTTCTCCGCCTCCTGGTGCTGCGCCAGCTCGGCGTCGGCGCTCGCCAGTGCAGCTTCCGAACTGGCGCGATCCGCCGTGGCCTGGGCGCGCTCGGCGCCGATCCGCGAACCGGTCTCCTCGCCAGAGCTGGCCTCGGCTTCGGCCCGCTCGCGGCGCGCGGTGGCGTTGCGCTGGCGCTCCTGAGCCACCGCCCTCTCACCGCGAATGCGCTGCACCTGATCGCGCTGCGCGCTCACGAGGCGCGACAGCTCGTTGCGCTGGGCCTCGGCGGCAGCGCGTGCACCCTGCGCGGATTCGCGCCTCAGGTCCGCGTCGGCCGTGCCCGCCTCCGCGGCGGGAAGCTGCTCGCGGAGCTCCGCGACGCGGACCTCGAGTCGCGCGAGCTCGTCGCGCCACGCCACCATCGACCGTGCGGCAAGTGACAGCTCCACGGTGAAGCGGCGTGCCGTGAGCTCCGTGTATCGCTCGGCGCGCTTGCGCTGACGGAGCAGGCTGCGCACCTGGCTCGCGACCTCGTTGATCAAATCGTCGAGCCGCTGAAGATCACCGCTCGTCTCCTCGAGGCGGCGCTCCGTGGTGCGCCGGCGGTCGCGGTACAGGCCCACGCCGGCCGCTTCCTCGAACAGCTCACGCCGGTCGTCCGGACGGTCGGACAGCAGCGCGTCGATCATCTTGCTCTCGATCACCACGCCGGTGCCCGCGCCCAGCCCCGTGCCGCGCAGGAGGTCGGCGATGTCGCGCAGCCGGCAGGGCGCGCGATTGAGGAAATAGTCGCTATCCCCGGAGCGCGAGAGGCGCCGGGTGATCACGACCTCCTTGAACGGGACCGGGAGGATCCCCTCGTCGTTCGAGAAGTGCAGCGAGACCTCGGCCACGTTCACCGGTCGCCGGGCGGATGATCCCTGAAAGATCACTTCGTCCATCTTGGCGCCGCGCATGAGGCGCGCGCGCTGCTCGCCCAGCACCCAGCGCACGGCGTCGGAGACGTTGGACTTGCCGCAACCATTGGGCCCGACGATCGCGGTGACGCCGGGCTCGAAGACGAGCTGCGTGGCGTCGGCGAACGATTTGAAGCCATGCAGCTCGAGCTTGGTCAAACGCACTAGAAGACTCTCCCGATTCGATAGACGAGCGTCGGCGTCATGCCTGCTTCCTTCACGGAAGGGATGGCGAGGGCGGCTTGTTGCGGGCTCTCGTAGGCGCCGAAATAGAGATGCGCTGCGCCGTTGGGCTGGCGAAGCGCATACACGGGTTGGCCGCGCGCCGCGAAGCGTGAGAGGCGGGCCGGGACGTCGGCGGCGGGGACATCCGTCTGTACCAGAAACGCGTACGGCACGGTGGTCACGCTGCCACTCCGCGGGGCGAGGACGCCCCGCGCCCTGAGTTGCACGAGGAGCGACTCGGCGCCGGAACGCGTGGGATAGGCACCCGCCACGAGTATGAAGAAGCGCGTGCGCGCATCGAGCCCATAGGTGCTCGCCGGCACCCGCTCGAACTTGCCCCGCAAGTCCAGGATGGCGCCGGACTTGGTATTCGTCTGCTCCAGCCGCACGCCAAAGGCCGAGGCGGCCGCCGAGTCGCCCGCATTGACGGCGGGAAGCACTGGGAAGGAGTCGGCTACGCTGCCCCCGGCGCCCGCGCCTGTTGCCATGCTCGCGCGCCGGGCGCTGTCGAGCCGCGCGCGCGCGACACTGTCCGTGACCACGGCGCCGGCGGTGACGGCAGCGGCCGCTGGCGAGGCGGCGGGCACGCCGCGCCGCGGCTTGGGGGACGAGGCGAACGGTCGCTGCGCGATCCAGAGGCCGGCGGCGGCGATGCCCGCCGCCACGAGCAATCCTCCGATCGCGCCGGCGAGGCGCCGGCGGTCGCGGCGCGGGGGCTGCTCCGCCAGCACGACGCCGGTCTCCTGTGCCGCGGGCTCGACGGGAACCGCCGTCAGACCGCGCTTCGGCCGCACCCAGGCGATGGCGCGCGCAACGGGCAGCGAGGGCGGCACGACGTCGCCCACCACCACGGCGCCCTGCGTATTGTCCACGAGTTCGTGTATTCGGGCGGCGCCCGCGGGTGCCGCAAGGACGAGGAGCGCGCCGACCTCGCCGAAACCGGCGGCCAGCCGGCGCCAACGTGGAAGGGCGAACAGTTCGTCGTAGTCGATCGGACCGGTGCCGCTGGGCATCACGAACAGCTCGCCGCTGTCCGCGACCGGGTAGGCGATCTTGTTGAGCGAGACGCCGTACAGAAAGCTGTCGACGAGGCCGTGAGGATCGTCGGTGTGAACGAGCGACTGCAGCACCGGCGCTTCGCCGAACAGGTCTCCGATCGCCACCTTCCGATGCTGCGCCTGCACCCGCGCGATGCCGAGCGCCACCCCGGTCGTGGCGGCGACGTCTTCACCCACGATGACGATGGCGTGGAACGCGTCGAGCTTGCGCCCTACTTCACGTCCCTGCGCAATCCAGTCGGTGTCGTCCGTCTCGCTCACGGTCCCCCCTCATAGATCCAGTAGGACTGCTTCGACTCGCGGCCAACGCGTTCCGCCTCGTCGCGCGTGGCATAGGGGCCCATCACCACGCGGTAGATCGACGCGCCGTCGCGCATGGACGTGACGACCCGCGCGCTCTCGTTCCCCACCTGGATCTGCCGGGCGAGCTCGTTGGCCTTGTCGGCGACGAGCAGCGCGGCGAACGAGACGGTGAACCCGGCTGATCGCCGCGCCGCGGTGTCCCGCGGCGGGGCCGCCGCGGTGGCGCCACTGTCGGGAGCCGGCGCCGCGGAGTCCGCGGGCGGGCGTGTGGAGTCGACCGGTGGGCCCGTGAACTCCACCGGCCGATCGAGGCCCGCCGCGCGTGGCCGGAAACCCGTCCAGCGGAAAGGATACCAGAAGTCCGCGGCGCCTCCGCGCACGCGCACCGCGGGCCGCAGCGTCTCGCCGTCGGTGATGACGACGTCGCCCGCCTGCGCCAGCGCCACGCCGCCATCGGGCGCGACGAACGGCAGGTCGCCCCGCCACTGCGTCGCGAGCGTGCCGAGCACTCGATTAGTGCCGAGGGCGATGACGATGGCGGAATCGGTGCCCTCGGGGCGGGCGAGCAGATAGCGTCCGAGCGCGTCGACGCGGAGTTCGGCCGGATGCCGGCCGAGCGCGATGGACCCGCCGATCCGCTCCTGGTACCGGTCCACGATCTCCACCGCCGTCCCGTTCCGGGTGACGACGAACACGCGATCACCGCTCGGGGTGGCGGCGAGCAGCTCGATCGGCTCGTCGAACGCGATGCTCGGCGTCTGCTGCATGGTGCGCGTGCGAACGCCCGTGAGCTGGTTCTGCGACGCGAGATACAGCCGGTCGCCGACCTGGGTACGCAGCGCCCGGTCGACCCTGGGCAGCACGGTGGAGTCCACGATCCTGGTGGAGGGAGGACGCACGCGCCACACGATCGACGCGCCCGCGCGCTCGCCGAGCACGAGCAGCGATGCATCGGCCTGGGGAAACACGGCGCGGGCCGCGACGGGCGGCTTCCAGCGCCACGCTCCGCTGCGCGAATGCCGCTCCACCGTGCCGTCACTCATGATGCCGTAGATCGTGGCGCCGTCGACCGACGAGAGGCCACTGAGCCTCGACTTGGTCACCGTCGTTGCGCCTCCAGCGCGGAAGTCGACACGCACCGGCAGGCCCTTGCCGTCCACGTACGCGATGCTGCCCGCCTCTTCATCGAAGGCGAGGATCCGTGCCGGCGCGGGCGCGTTCCCCGTGCGCCACACGAGGGTGTCGAGGCGCGGGTACGCAAAGACGCGGGCGTCGCCGCCCCCTCGCGGAATGCGAAGCACGAGATTGTCGGGGCCGCGCGGCGCCGCGGCAGATGGTGTCGCCTGCGCGGCGGGGGCGTCCGGCCGGTCGGCGGGGCCACACGCTGCGAGTACGAGCGCCAACGCGGGGAGAGTCGTTCGCACGGTCAGAAGCTACGCGCGGGGCGTCGCGAAGAATAGTCGCGGTGCGCGGTGCTCAGCGGCCTGCGGGCGCCGCGAGGGGCACGACCTCTGCATCCGCCCACAGTCGCTCGATCTGGTAGAAATTGCGCAGCGTCGGATGGAACACGTGGACCACGAAATCCACATAGTCCAGCAGCACCCACCGGCCCTGCGCGAGCCCCTCGGTGTGATTGGCCATCTGTCCCGTGTCCTTCTTCAGATCCTCGAGCACGGAACTGCCCAGTGATCGCACGTGCGTGTCGGACGTTCCGCTGGCGATCAGGAAATAATCCGTCATGTCCGAGACGCCCTTGAGGCTCAGGAGCACGACGTCGTTCGCCTTGCGATCGAGCAGGATCGCCGCGGCCCGTTGTGCGAGTTCGGCGGATGAGGGCTTGGAGTCGGACGCGGGGACGGACATGGTGGGGCAGGGGGATGGATGGGGCGGGAGGCTGCTCTTCGTACTGACGGGTGGTCGGTTTCCGGCCGTCCTGGGAGAGCGAGTGCATCCCGAGGCACTGCGGAAACCGACCCGCCGGACGCCGACAAACCGGAAACCGACGAACCGTCGCTCAGTCAGCCCTTGATGACCCAGACGCGGATCTCGGGCTTCACGTCTGCATGCAGCTTCACGGGGACCCGATACACTCCGAGCGCCTTGATCGGGTCATGCAGATCGATGAGACGCTTCTCGATGTTGAAGCCCTGCGCGGCGAGTTGCTCGGCGATGTCGGCCGAGGTGACCGAGCCGAAGAGCTTGCCTTCCTCGCCGACGCGCGCCGAGAAGGTGAGCTGAACCTCCTCGAGCTTCTTGGCGAGCTCGCTCGCGCTGTCGCGCCGATCGCTCTCCGCGGCTTCGAGGCGCGAGCGCTCGGCATTGATGCGCTTCAGGTTGCCGGGAGTCGCCTCGTAGGCATAGCCGCGAGGAAGGAGGAAGTTGCGCGCGTAGCCGTTCTTGACCGCCACGACGTCCCCGGGATGCCCGAGGTTCTCGATTGCCTGCCGAAGGATGATTTCCATGAGTAAACCCTCTGATTATGTGGTAGGGCGCGCACGGCGGCGCCAGTCGGCCCAGGTGTCACCGAGGCCGAGCCCGAAGGCGGCAAGCGCCAGGAGCATGAACCCGGAGACGGCGACCAGGTTCAGCACCGGCCACCACAGCATGGCGAACCCCACGATCAGCGTCATCGCCAGCACTCCCGGAGCCATGAACCAGGAGAGCACGCCGAAGCCGCGTATCGCATAGAGCGCACCGAAGAAAACGAGCAGATTCCGGCCAGTCCCGCCGAGAAAGTCGAGCGCCGGCACGAAGACAATGGCCAGGCCGGCGATCAATCCCCAGACGAGCTGGTCGTTGAAGCGAAAGTCCTTCAGGGGACCGAGGGGCGCGCCGAGACGCGTCCGTGCGATCCGGTGATACGTCGTCCACGCGAGCGCGAGGGCGATGAGCGACTCGAGCAGCAGAAGCGACGGAAACAGACTCGTGCCCGTCACCGATGCGGCCGTCAGCTGCCGTTCCGATTCGTCGGGAAGGACCGCCATGGTTGGCATCGCCTTCACGATCTCTGGATGGTCGCGCATCACGCTACGGAACATCAGCACCGACTCCGCATTCCGCTTGGCGAATTCGGCTTG
>JBKJIY010000106.1:0-7423 GCA_046598315.1 Gemmatimonadaceae bacterium | reverse complement strand
ACTGCTCCAGCGCCTCCTGCGGCAGCGGCGACCCGGTCTGGCCCAGGCCCACGATGTTGCCGTTGAACAGGCTCTTCATCTCCACGCCGTCCATGTAGACGTTGAAGAACCGGAGATCCGGTGCCGCGCCGCCGGAGGGCAGCGTGCGTCCCGATTGGGGCGCGTACGTCTTGATGCCGGGCGCGATGCCGGCGAGGTTCATCACGCCACGCGCATTGAGAGGCAGATTCTCGATCTCTTCCTTCATCACGGGAGCCGAGACCGACATGCGCTGCACCTCCACCTGCTTCACCCGCTCACCGACCACCTGTTGGCTCTGGAGCTCGGCGGCTCCCTTTTCCATCGTGAACTCGAGGCGAGCCCGCTGGCCAATGACGAGCTGCACGGTCTCGCCGGCGGGCCGGTAGCCGAGCAGCCGGACCGTGACGGCGTATTGGCCCGGGTACAGGCCGATCACGCGAAAGTCGCCGTTGGCGCGCGTGAGCGCCCGCCCCGTCTCCTGCGTGGCGACGTTCACCACCGTGACCTGCGCGCCGGCGACGGGGGCGCCGTCCGACTTCACCGAGCCTTCCAGCGTGATGGTGTTCTGGCCGTGCATCGGGCGCGCGAGCGCCACCACGAGAATTCCGAGTACGAGCAGGCGGTGAACGAATCGTCGCATCACACGGCCTCCAGAGGTGGGGGGTGGAAAAATCGCGGCCGGGACGGGATCTTGAGCGCGAGGCGCGGCGCGCCTGCAGGCGCGCCGCTGCGTGACGGGATTATATGGGGTGTCAGATGGAAAGGCCACGATCGGGCCGTGAGGCGTGCCGGCTGTCTGCGCGTGCCATGGCGCTGACCTGCTCCGCCATGCTCGCGGCCTGTGCAGGCTGCCTCGGCGCGCAGCGCGCCGACACCCTCACGAGCCGACTCGTCGCGCCCGGTGTCCGCTACCACCAGATTGTCGACCCTCGCGGGCCGTGGATGATTCATCTCGTGCGCGTGGACCTCACACGCGCCGGCCTCGAGCTGCGTCAGGCGCGCGCGCTCGACCGACTGCGCGGTCGGGAACGCACGTCCGAGATGGCGCGCCGCGCACACACGGCCGGCAGCACGATTCTCGCGGCGGTGAACGCCGACTTCTTCGACCTCGCGACCGGTGAGAACGAGAACAACCAGGTGCTCGGTGGCGAGTGGTGGAAGGGGCTCAAGGTCACCGATTCTCCCTTCGACACGTACGACAACGCGCATGTCCAGCTCGCGCTGGATGCGATGGGCCGTCCCACCATCGGCCGCTTCATCCTCGACGGCAGCGCGCGCGCGCGCGGCACAATCCTGCCCATCCTCACCGTGAACGCGAGCGCTGCCGGTGGCGTCGAGGGAGTCGTCCTCTTCACCGCGCGCTACGGCGATCGGACACCGCGTGACACGACACGGGCCACCGTCGAGGCGCCGATGGATGCCGCTGGCCGGAGGGGAGATACCCTGCTCTTCGTGCGTCGCGGGCCCGTCGTGGCGGCATCAGCGTCACCCATCCCGTCCGCCGGCGCGGTGCTCTCCGCCTGGGGCGCCCGCGCCGCTCAGCTCGAGGCGCTGGCCGAGGGCGACACGGTCGCGGTTCACCTCGCCCTGTCTCCACGTCCCGCGCATCGAGGCCCGCCGACCGTCGTGATCGGAGGCTGGCCCCGCCTGCTCGACGCCGGCCGCCCCGTCGCGCATCGCTCGGCGACCCTGGAAGGCACCATCTCGCGCAATGCCGAGGCACGGCATCCGC
This sequence comes from Gemmatimonadaceae bacterium, assembly GCA_046598315.1. GTDB lineage: Bacteria > Gemmatimonadota > Gemmatimonadetes > Gemmatimonadales > Gemmatimonadaceae > AG11. The sequence continues at coordinate 5,670 of JBKJIY010000106.1, read as the reverse complement.
GCACCGCCCTTGGCGTCTCCCGCCACGGGCGCACGATCTTCCTCGTCACCGTGGACGGGCGCTCGACGCGCAGTGCCGGCGCAACGCTCGTGGAACTCGCCAGCCTGATGCGCCGCCTGGGTGCCTGGGACGCGATGAACTTCGACGGCGGCGGCTCGACGACGATGGTGGTGGGCGACAGCGTGGTGAACTCCCCGTCCGACGCCACTGGCGAGCGCCCCGTGGGCAATGCGCTGCTCGTGGTGCGCCGGCGCTAGCGCGGCCCCTGGCTAGCCGCGCCGGTCCGCCTCGAGATCGTTTACCACGTGCAGCAGCTCGGCGCGCGGGAGGTGGAGGACCATCTCCAGCTCGCCGGCGTCGAGCCACACGCCGTGACAGGTCGTGCAGACGTCGATCCGCAAGTGGTGATGCGCGCGCTCCTTCATCTCGCCATGACAGCGCGGGCATTCCAGCGGCTTCGCGGCCGTGTTCCGCAGCTCGCGCTCCTGATTCAGCAGCGCGCGCTGCTCCTTGAGCCACTCGGCATCACGCTTGGCGAAATACTCGTTCTCGTTCTGGCTGGGCTTTCCGGGCTGCCACATGTAAGTCTACCTCTCGCCAGGGTGATAGGTGCGTCGCGCGTTCTTCTCCACGTCCGCGCGATAGTACGCCACGTCCTTGAATTCTCCACGGGCGTACCGCTCCGCCTGGTCGGCGAAATGCGGTGACGCGGGGTCGCCGCTCACGCCGCCGGCGAGGATCGTCTTCGCCTTCACCCGCTTGCCGAACTCCACCACCGCCACGAAGCTGTTGCCGCGCTCGCCATAGATGCGCCTGGTCTTTCGCGGTGACGTCATGCCGAACGCCGCGAGGGAGCCCCAGGTGGACGAGGTGAACGCCACCGGGAAGCTGGGGCGTGCGTCGTCGAACGGCTGGTCGACATCGCCGGTGAGACGTTGGAACCGGTTGACCTCGCCCCACGGCGTCTTCCAGCTGCCGAAGTCGCGCTCGAGCCGGTCCGATGCGTTGGCGAGCGACTGCAGTCGCTCCGCTGGTGTGGTCGCCGTGGCCATGTGCTCGAGCACCGGCATTCCGTGCGCCCGCGCCGCTGCGCCGACCCGTCCCATGAGATCCTCTCCCCAGAAGATGGCGAGCGCGGTGGGAACGGAGGTGACCGAATAGCGAAGATCCCAGAGGCGCAGCACGGCGATCTGCTCCGCGAGCCTCGACTTGATCGGGTCGCTGGCCGGCGTCCGATCGTACGCGTCGAGCAAGGAGGGAATGAGCGGCTCGAACGCGGTGAGGTAGCTGTCGTAGGCCGCGGCAAGAAGGCCGTCCAGGGACAGCTTGTCCTTGGTGGACAGCACGCGCAGCGCATGCACGCCTCGCGCGTTCTCCGGGTTCACCGACATGTACGCCGGATAATCAATGGCGCGGGGGCTGAACGGGCCGGCCGCGGTGAACGGCCAGTTGTTGGTGTTCTGGATCCAGCCGCTTCCGGGATTCAGGAGGGTGATCGTCTCTCGCACGGGGTGCAGTCCCTTCCATTCCGTGGCGGGATCGCTGCCGTCCACCGGCTTCGTCCAGTCGAACCGCGTGTCGCGCCTCGGCATGAAGTTGCCATGGAAGTACGCGATCGTGCCGTCGGCGTCGGCGTAGACGGTGTTGTTGGACGAGTTGGTTCGCAGCTCCATCGTCTTGTAGAAGGACGCGTAGTCGCGCGCCTTGGTGCGCAGGTACGACTGCATCAGCGCCTTTCGCGGCTCCTGCATGAGCCGCACGGCGACCCACTTGCCACCGATGTCGCGAACGATTGGCCCGTGATGGCTGAAATACACGGTGATCTCGCGCCGGCCCATCCCTCCCGCCTGCTTGAAGGGCAGCCCGATCGTCTTCGCGCGAAGCGGACGCAGCTCCTTTCCATACTTGTAGAAGAAACGACCGTTACGCTCCACCACCTGCTCCACGTACTCGTCGATCACGTCTCCGCCGCCGGAGGTGTGCATCCAGCCCAGCCGGTCGTTGAAGCCCTGATAGACGAAGAACTGCCCCCAGGTGACCGCGCCATACGCATTGAGCCCCTGCGCGCTCACCACGTGCACCTCGGGTCGAAAATAGAACGAGGTATGCGGGTTGATGAGGAGCATCGCGTTGCCCGACGCCGACTTCGTCGGCGCGATGGCGAAGCCATTCGATCCGCCGGGCTCCCGATCAGCCCCGTCGTCCACCATGCTCTGGCGCAGTCGCGCGCCCTTGCCGTACAGCCGCTCCAACCCCGGGAGCGAGACGCTCTCGATGTCGCCGCCGATGCTCCCCTCGCTGAAGGTGAGCGCCATCCACGGCTCGAACCGCGTGATGAGCCGCGCCCTGGTCTGCGGATGCGTGTGCAGGTAGTAGTTCAGGCCGTCGGCGAACGAGACCATCAGCTTCTTCAGCCAGAGCGGACTCGCGGCGTACTGCGCCTTCATGTCGAGCGTGTCGATGAACAGCTTCATGCGCAGGTCGCGGTAGATCTCCTTCTCCCCGTCGATTTCCGCCAGGCGTCCGACCGCGTTGATGTAGTTGAGCTCCACGCGATTGAAGTCATCCTCCGCCTGCGCGTACACGAGCCCGAACACGGCGTCGGCGTCGGACTTTCCGTATACGTGCGGCACGCCCCACCTGTCGCGAATGATCGTGACGTTGCGCGCCGTCGCCTCCCAGCGCGACAGGTCGCTGGCGCGCGCCGTGCCGGGAACGAAGGTCGCGCCGGCGACGGCGAGGAGGAGCAGGAGACGTCTCATGATCATTGGGGCGTGCGGAGTGTGCGGGGTGGCGGTCGCATGACCACTCGTCAAGTCTGCGGTGCCGCGTGAGGAGCGGCAAGGGCGCGCACGTACGCCTTCACCGCCTCCGTCATCCCCATGTCGAGGGCGTCGGCGACGAGCGCGTGGCCGATCGAGACCTCGAGGATGGCGGGAATGCGGCAGAAGTCCGGCAGATTGCTCAGGTTGAGATCGTGTCCGGCATTCACGCCGAGGCCCACGGCCTGCGCCGCGCGTGCCGCCGCGCCAAATCGAGCGAGCGACGCGGACGCGTCGCCCGCCGCGAACGCCTCGGCGTACGGCTGCGTGTAGAGCTCCACGCGGTCGGCGCCGAGTTCCCGGGCCTGCTCCCAGGCGTCGCTGTCGGCATCCATGAACAGACTCACCCGCACGCCGAGCCCGCGCAGCTCGGCGATCACGGGTCCGAGACGTGCGGCGCTGTCCCGCAGGTCCCAGCCATGATCGGAGGTCACCGCGTCCGGGCTGTCCGGCACGAGCGTCACCTGCGCGGGCCGCACACGGGTGACGAGCTCGAGGAACTCCGCATAGGGATTGCCCTCGATGTTGAACTCGATGCCCGGCTCGTCACTTAGAAAGTCAGAGAGCTCGAGCACGTCATCGGGCCTGATGTGTCGCTGATCGGGGCGCGGATGCACGGTGATGCCGCGCGCGCCCGCGTCGATGCACCGGCGTGCCGCGCCCAGCACACTGGGAATCCCGAGGCTGCGGGCGTTCCGCAGCAGCGCGACCTTGTTGAGATTGACGCTGAGGCGAGTCATTGGCCGGCGAAAGAGATGGCGTACATCCGGTGAGGAGGTGCGCTCGTACTTAATCGGAGTCAGGCGACGCGGCAACCACGCCGAATCGGCCAGCCGCGAAACCCGATCGGAGGCAAGGATCGATGCACCTCTTCACGCTGTGGCTCGCGCTGGCGCTGGCCGCGCCGTTGAACATCCTCGACCTGCGCGTCGCTCGCGTCGGCCAGGGCGTGCCAGCGGGGTGGAAGGTACGCGATGTTCGGGGGCAGGAGCGTCCCGAGATCGAGGTGCGGGAGGACAGCGGCGCACGCGTGCTCCGGGTGCACGGCGCCGGACGCGCTGCCTGGTTCTACCGTGAGCTTGCGGATCCGCTCGCCGAGTCTGCCGGTGCGTTGCGTTGGTCGTGGCGCGTGCTCCAGACACCCCTCGACGCGGACATGCGGCTGGAGCAGCTGGACGACTCTCCCCTGCGCGTCTACGTCGTCTTCGGAAAACCCGGCTTCCTGGGCCGCTCGGCACGAATCATCTTCTATACCTATGGCAACGCCGAACCGGCCGGCTACGCACGCGCGAGCTTCGTATCCGACAAGCTGCACGTGATCCGGGTGGACGGCGCGGCGGAGCGGTCGCGCTGGCGCGATCATGCGGTCGATCCTTTCGCCGATTATCGGCGCATCTGGAAGCGCGCACCGCCTCCGATCACCGCCATTGGCGTGATGCAGGACACCGACCAGACGAAGGCGCAGGCCACGGCGGAGATCCGCCAGCTCGAGTGGCATCCGGTGCAGTGATGGGCTCATGGCAACGAGGGCGGAACCATCCGCCACCCCCATCGCTGCACGATACATCCTCATCGTGGAGCAGGCGCAATGCGCCGGGCTGGTCTGCCGTTCCTCGTCAGCTTCTGCGTCGTGATCATCGGCTGCAACCCAGCCGTGCCGCCATCGGCGCCCGATGCGATGCTGCTGGATCCGGCCGTCGCCACAGCGCCGGCAGGACCGCGCGTCACGGGGCGCTGGACCGGCGTGGGCCACCGCGCCAGCGGCAGCGTTCGCGACAGCGTGGAGAACGGGGTGGGACGCCTCGAGTTCTCCGAGGACTTCACCGTCAGTGCCGTGCCGGGGCCGTTCGTGTTACCGGCGACGCCGTAGCTCCTCGACTCGCGCGATCATATCCCCTTCGAGGATGCCATCCACCACGCCGATGCCCTCGACGACCTCGGCGAACACCGTGTACTCGCGGCCAAGCCGGAGATTGTCCTTGAGGTTCACGAACCACTGCGCATCTCCAGTGTCGTGTCCGCGCGTGCTCATCCCCAGCGTGCCCCGTGTGTGAGGCACCGTTCCCAGCTCGTCACGGAAATACTGCGACCAGCCAACGTACTCGTTCGCGCCCGGACTCCCTCCCTGGATCACGAAGTCGGGTTCCACGCGGTGCCAGGTGAGGTCATCGTAGTAGCCGCGACGCACCAGCTCCAGCACGCGCGCGCCAGTCATCGGCGCTACATCGCCTCGCAGCCGCACGACGAACGTGCCTCCCCCGCTCGTCCGCGCCATCCGCACCCGAAGATGAATGTTCTCACCAAGCGCCAGCCGCACCGCGTCCGGTGGAAGCGTGCGGCGTTCGGCCGGGGGCCGGTCGTCAGTGGCGGGGCGGCCCGCCGCCGCGAGGAGGCCCAGGCGGGCGTCGCGCGCCGAGGCATTCGCGCGCGAGACCCAGCGCGCGAAGGCCGCGTCCGCGGTGGCGCGCACGTCGGAACGTGGTGACCCGAGGAGCGCCGCCGCGGCGACGCGCACCACTTGCGCGCCCGTATCGCGTAGCGCCGCCAGGTAGAGCGCGTCCTCGGCGTGCCCGGCGAGACTGGACAGCGACGTGATGGCCAGCTCACGGACGTTGGCGTCGCTGTCGCCCGTCAGCGTGCGCAATCTCGCCGTGTCGGCCAGCACGGAGGCGGCACGCCCCGCGTAGAGACGCACCTGCCACTGTGGGTGGGACGCGAGCCGGTGGAGCCGCGACCGCGCGGCCGCGGGGCGCAGCCGTGCCAGTGCCACCACGCCATGTGCCGCCGCGTGCCACGACACCCCGCCCGCGTTCCGCCGCGACGCGCGAGCGGGGAGCGCGTCGACCCA
>JBKJIY010000120.1:0-7848 GCA_046598315.1 Gemmatimonadaceae bacterium | reverse complement strand
TCTCGATCTTCTTCATGCGGCTGTCGGGGAGGGTCGTCGTTCCCACGTTGCGCACCGTGTCCAGCTCCCACACGTAGCGCCTCGGCGTGATCGGCTCGTTCAGCGACCGGGTCCACTTGTCGTGCGAGAGGCCGCCGAAATCGGCATACAGTCTCGACGCGGCGAGGCCGTGATTGGGACGCACCTTCACGATCTTGACGACGAGAACGTCCTCGGGCGTTGCCCCTTCCACGTAGATCGGTCCCACCTCTCCGGGGAAATCACCCCCTTCCCGCGTGTAGTAGGCCCCGAAGTTCGTGCGCGAGATCAGCACCGTCTTCGGTTTCACGCGCAGCACGGGAGCCCGTACCGCAAAGGTGGGCTGCGCGATCGTGGGCGTGAACCGTACCGTATCCTGACCTGACAGGGCGGGCGCGATGACGGTGAGCATGATCAGTCCGCGGCGAATCGAGGGCATGTACCGCTCCATGAAAAAGTGTAGAAACTTCGCGACCGGCTCCGTGTCCCGCGTGCGCGCATGGCATGGACGGTGAGCGTGTGCCCACAACGTGACGGTCTTCCGGCCATCCGCAATAGCCGATATATCTCGGATCGCCGTCCCCTCCCCCACTCACGCACATCGCCAGGTCTCGCATGTCCCGACTAACCAGGAGAGCACTGCTCAAGGCCTCCGCGCTGACAGCCGCCGCCGCTGCCGCGGCCAGTGCCGTCTTTCCCGGCCCGCTCGGCGCCGCCGTCCACACCGCGGCGCGCGGGAGTGCGCGCCGCCGGGCGCGACTGCGGTTCGGCGTCGTGGGAGTGAACCACTCCCACATCTATGGAATGACGAATTCCGTGCTCAATGGCGGCGGGGAGCTCGTGTCGTTCCACGCCCGCGAGCCTGAGCTCGCGGCGCAGTTCGCCAAGCGCTTTCCGCAGGCAAAGCAGGTGGACGACGAGCGGCGCGTGCTCGAGGATCCCACGATCCAGCTCGTCCTCTCCTCCATCATCCCCGTGCAGCGCGCCCCGTTGGGCATCCGGGTGATGCAGGCCGGCAAGGACTACATGTCCGACAAGCCCGGCATCGTCACCCTCGACCAGCTCGCCGACGTGCGTCGCGTGCAGGCGCAGACGCAGCGGATCTACTCCATCTGCTTCAGCGAGCGGTTCGAGGTGGCGTCGGCGGTGAAGGCGGGCGAGCTCGTCAAGGCCGGTGCGATCGGGCAGGTGATCCAGACGATGAACGTCGCTCCGCACCGCATCCACCCGCCCGAGCGCCCGGACTGGTTCTGGGATCCGTCACGCGCTGGCGGCATCCTCACGGACATCGGGTCGCACCAGTTCGATCAATTTCTCTACTTCACCGGGTCCACGAGCGGCGAGATCGTCGCATCGCAAGTGCGCAACGTGCGACACCCCGAGCACCCGGAGTTCAACGACTTCGCCGACGTGATGGTGCGCGGCGACGGCGGCACCGGCTACATCCGCCTGGACTGGTTCACGCCCGCCGGGCTGCCCACCTGGGGCGACGGCCGCCTCATCATCCTCGGCACGGACGGCTACATCGAGGCGCGCAAATACGTGGACATCGGCGGCGATCGCAAGGGCGGCAACCATCTCTTTCTCGTGGACCACAAGGGGATGCAGCGCATCGACTGCACCGGCGTGGACCTGCCGTACGGCCGCCAGGTGGTGGACGACGTGCTCCAGCGCACCGAGACGGCGATGCCGCAGCGGCACGCGTTTCTCGCCACCGAGCTGGCGCTGCGCGCACAGCAGCAGGCGCAGCGCCTTCCCGCCGCCAGCAGGAGCGAGTGAGGGCGCACCACCGCGCGATGCGCGCCGCGCTCGTCATCGCCTGTCTCGCGCAGCTCGGGGCGAGCCGGCCCGCACAGTCGCCGCAGTTCGCCCGCTTCGTCGATCGCTACCTCGACGACTTCGCCCGTCGGCATCCCTCCATCGCCGCGGGCAACGGCCTCCACCAGCACGATGCCCTCCTCGACGATTTCTCGGCGGGCGCCATCCGCCGGGAGATCGCCGCGCTGCAACGCGACAGTGCACGCCTGGCGCGCTTCGACCCAGGCGCGCTCACGCCCGACGAGCGGGTGGACCGCCGCATCCTGCTCGGCGTGATCGACGGCTGGCTGCTCGAGCAGCAGACGCTGCAGAACTGGCGCCGCAATCCCATGCTCTATGCGTCGGCGCTCACCGACGGCGTGCACAACCTCATGACCGTGGAGAGCGATCCGCCGGTCGTGCGCATGCGGCGCATCATCGCCAAGCTCTCGCAGGTGCCGGCGCTGCTCGCGGCGGCGCGAGCGAACATCGCCAATCCGCCGCGCATCTTTGCCGAACGGGGTGCCACCTTCATGCGCGGCGCGAGCTCCATGCTGGGCCGCGATCTCGACCTCGCCTTCGCCGGCGCCGGCACGCCCGCTCTGCGCGACTCCCTGCGGCGCGCCGCGGATCGCGCCATTCCGCTGATCGACGCCTACGCCTCGTACCTGGAGACGGAGGTGATCCCCTCGGCGACGGGCGACTTCACGATCGGCGGCGCCAACGTGGCCCGCCGCTATCGCGCCGAAGAGCTGGTGGACGCGCCGCTGTCCGCCCTCGTGTCGCTGGGCGAGAGGGAGCTGGCGCGCGAGCAGGCCGCCTTCCGCGCCGCAGCGGAGCGGCTGGCCCCGGGCAAGGAAGCGCAGGCCACCTGGCTCGTCGTGCGGCGAGACCACCCCAGGCTGGGCGGCGTGGTGGCCGCGACGCGCGTGATCACCGATTCGCTGACGCGGTTCGTGAAGGATCGCGGCATTGCCGCCATCCCGCCGGGCGAGCGCATCGTCGTGGCGCCCGCGCAGCCGTTCGACCTCGGCTTCGCCTCGATGCACGCGCGGCCCCCGCTGGACAAACCCTCCGTGAAGAGCGTGTTCTACATCACGGACGCGCGTGCCGACCTGCCGGCGGAGCAGCAGGAGGCGTGGCTGGAGCGCTACAATTACGCGTCGCTCTCCAACACCGCCGCGCACGAAGCGATGCCGGGTCACTGGCTGCACTCCATCTACATGCGTCGTACTCCGGGCAAGGTGCGCCGCATCTGGATCGGGCTCAATCCCTTTCCACAGCCGTCGTCGGGACAGGACGGCTGGGCGCACTACGGCGAGCAGATGGTGCTGGACGAAGGCTTCGGCGCCAACGATCCGCGGCTGCGCCTCGCGCAGTCGAGCGACGCGCTCACGCGCATCTGCCGGCTGCTCTCGGGCATCAAGGTGCACACCGGAGCGTGGTCGCTCGACGACGCACAACGCTGCTTCGAGCAGCAGGCGTATGTCGCGGCGCCGGCGGCGCGACGCGAGGCGGAGCGTGCCACCTATGATCCCACCTACGGCGGCTACTTCCTCGGCAAGCGGGGACTGCTCGCCCTGCGCGAGGACTACGCGCGCCAGCGTGGCGCCGCATTCGATCTCCGCGCCTTCCACGAGCGTATCATGACCAATGGCATCGCCCCGATCTGGGCGCATCGACAGCTCCTGCTCCCCGGCGACACGTCGGCGGTGATCCGCTGATGACGTCGCCGAGAAAGACCATCGCGTCCGGCGCCACCGTCAAGGTCGGCGTGCTCGGCGCCGGCGCGTGGGCCGAGTTTGCCCACCTCCCGGGCTACAAACGAGATCCCCGCTGCGAGCTGGTGGCCATCGCCGATCCGGAGGTGGAGCGCGCGCGTGGCTTCGCCGAGCGGTTCGGCATCCCCCATGTGTATGCGTCGCACGAGGAGCTCATCGCCCGCGCCGACATCGACGTGGTGGACGTGTGCACGCCGAGCGCCACGCACTTCGCGTTGAGCTGGGCGGCGCTGAGCGCGGGCAAGCACGTGCTGTGCGAGAAGCCCGTGGCGTACGACTTCACGGAGACGCGCCGCGCCGCCGCGCTCGCCCGCGAGATGGGCGTGAAGACGAAGCTCGGCTTCACCTTTCGCTACAGCCCGGCGATGCAGTACATGAAGGAGCTCATCGCCGGCGGATACGTGGGCACGCCGTTCATCTTCAATGGCTACGAGCAGAACTCGCAGTGGCTCGACCCCAGCAATCCGCTGCGGCAGGTGGATCATACCGCCGATCAATCGGTCATCCAGGTGTCGTCGCTGGAGGGATACGGCGCGCCCATCATGGATCTCGGCCATCTGTTCATGGGCAGCCGGTTCAAGGAAGTCGTGGGCACCATGCGCAACTTCATCCCCGAGCGCGTCGTGCGCGCCACGGGCGCCATGATGCGGATGAACATCGACGACGGCGACGTCTTCATCGGCGACTTCGAGAGCGGCGCCTTCGGCTCCATCCAGACCAGCTTCGTCACCGTGGGCAACTACCCCGGCATCGAGGCGCGCGTGTACGGCAGCAAGGGGGCGCTCATCTGCCGTCTCGTGGAGGAAAACGGCATCTGCGAGTCGCTCAAGGGGGCGACGGCGGATCAGGTGGAGTTCCGCGAGATGGAGGTTCCCGCGCGCTTCTATCCGCCGGGGGGCAGCAAGACCGAATCGTGGCGGTCGCTGTTCTACGCCAACCTCATCAGCTCCTTCATCTCCGAGATCCTCAGCGACGGGCCGGAGAACGAGGGCAACTTCGAGGATGGCGCGCACGTGCAGGAGCTGATCAACGCCGTGGAGCGGTCCTGCCGCGAGCGTCGCTGGGTGTCCATCCCCCTCGCGCAGTGAGCGAGGCGCTCGACCGGTTCTTCGAGCATTACTACCGCTGCCGCCCCGTGAACGCCACCTTCACCGGCGTGCACCAGCACGACGCGCGTCTCCCCGACTGGTCGCCCGGCGGGCTGGCGGCTCAGCGCGCGGAGATGGTCGCCTTGCACGCGGAGCTCGCGGCGGCCCATCCTGCACCGGCCGACGAGCGGGTGTACCGCGAGCATCCCGAGCAGCTCGACGCCGAGCTCGCGCGTGCCTTTCTGGAGATCCAGCTCGCCGAGGACGCGGCGCTGCACGGCGTGCGGGGCAATCCGGCTCTCTGGTCGGGCGAAGCGGTGTTCTCCGTGGTGTCGCTGATGATCCGGGATTTCGCCCCGGTGGCGGAGCGCATGTCGCTGGCCGCGGAACGGCTCCGCGCCATTCCCGGCTTTCTCGCCGCGGCGGCGGAGTCCATGCGCGGTCGCGCCACGCCGGCATCGTGGGCGGCGCGGGCGCAGCGTGACGGCCAGGGCGCGGCGCTTCTGTTGACGCAAGGGATCGACCGCTGGATCGCCGACAGCGCCGTCGGCCCCACGCTCGCGCGCGCGTTGCGAGACGCCGCCGACGGCGCGCATGTCGCGTTCGAGGGATTCATGCGGCTCGTGAGCGAGCGCGACATGGCCCCCGACAATGCAGCGTCCTGCGGACCGGAGCTGTACGATCTCCTGCTGCAACGCGGACATCAGTGTCGTACCCCGCGGGCCGACCTGCTTGCCGACGCGCGACGGCAGCTGCACGAGGAGCAGACTCGACTCGCCGCGATGGCGCGTGAGCATGGCACCGGGTGGCCGGACGTCCAGGCGCGTCTCGCCAGCGAGCATCCCGCACCGGACGACTATCTCGCCGCCTTCTCGCGCCTGTGGGATGCCTCGCGCGACGCCGCCCTCGCTCACGATGTGGTCACCTGGCCCGACTGGCCGCTGCGCTACACCACCATCCCCGAGTGCACGCGCGAGGCGGCGCCGTATCTGTATTATCTGTACTACCGCGCTCCCGCGCCCTTCGACGAATACCGCGTGCACGACTACGTCGTTCCCGCCCTTCCCCATTCCGACGCCGAGCCGCACCTTCGCGCCTGGAACACCAGCGTCATCAAGCTCAATCACGTGGTCCATCATGGGGGCGTCGGTCATCACGTGCAGAACTGGCATGCGTATCACCGCGCCGCGTCCCGCGTCGGGAAGGTCGCCGCCGTGGACTGCGCCAACCGCATCGGGATGTTCTGCGGAGGCACGATGGCCGAGGGCTGGGCGTGCTACGCCACGCAGGTGATGGACGAGCTGGGGTTTCTGTCGCCGCTCGAGCAGGTGTCGGAGCAGCACTCACGCGTCCGCTTTCTCGCCCGCGCCATCGCCGACATCGGCTTCCACGAGGGCTCACTCACATTCGACGAGGCCATGAACGTCTTCGTGACCGAGGCCGGCATGGATGCCGGCGTGGCGCGTGCCGAAGCGGTGAAGTGTTCCATGTTTCCCGGCACCGCCGTGATGTACTGGCTCGGCACGCAGGGCATCCTCGCGCTGCGCGAGCGGCGGCGCCGCGCGCTCGGGCCGGCGTTCACGCTGCGCGCCTTTCACGACGAGTTGCTCGGCTACGGCTCCATTCCCGTGCCGCTCGCGAGCCGGCTGATGCTGCCGGAGGCGTCGTGAGACGCCTCGTCGCGTGCCTCGCGCTGGCGCTCATGGCGTGTGGCAAGGGATCCGCCTCACGCGGCGGCCCGTCCAGCGATCTGCTCATCGTCGGCTACGACCGCGAGCCCGACACCATGAATCGCTACGCCACGCACATCCTGGAAGACATCCAGACGTGCGTCATCGAAGGCCTCGTCACCACCGACGAGCGCATGAACGTGGTGCCCGTGCTGGCCGCGGAGCTGCCCACGCTCGCCAATGGCGGCGTCGTCCTCACGAAGAGCGGGGGGATGGACGTCACCTGGAAGCTGCGCCCCGGCGTGACATGGCACGACGGCCGGCCACACACCTCGGCCGACGTCAAGTTCACCGCCGACGCGATGATCAAGGGCGACTGGAAGCCCGAGAGCACCGACGGATTCGATCGCATCGCGTCGGTGGACACGCCCGATTCGCTCACGGCGGTGGTGCACTACAAGGAAGTGTACGCGCCGTATCTGATGCAGTTCCTGCGCGGCACGCTGCCCAGGCACCTGCTCGAGGGGCGCGACATCGACAAGGCGACCGACTACAACCGCAATCCCATGGGGACGGGACCGTACCGCGTGGCCGAGTGGAAGACCGGCGAGCACGTGCTGCTGGAGCGCGTGCCCACCTACTGGCGCGGTGACGGATCCCCCCGGATCAATCGCATTCTCTTCCGCTTCCTCGCCAACACCACCACGCGCATCAATCAGCTCAAGTCCGGCGAGGTGCACCTCGTCCCGCTCGTCCCCTGGGACAAGGTGCGCGAGCTGCGGGCGCTGCCGTCGCTGCGCCTCAATCAGGTCCTCGGCAACGGCTACGAGCACGTCACCCTCAACCAGCGGCACTTTCCCGCGTTCAAGGACGTGCGCGTGCGTCGCGCGCTGGCGCACGCCGTCGACCGCGAGCTGCTCGTGCGCACCATCCTCGACGGGCTCGTCACCACCGTGAACGGTCCCATCCAGCCGCTGTCGTGGGCGTACGAGCCCGCGGTGGCCACATATGCCTTCGATCCCGCCAGGGCGAAGGCGCTGCTGAACGAGGCCGGCTGGACGCCGGGCCCGGACGGCATCCGGAGGAAGGATGGCAAGCCGTTGTCGTTCACCCTCATCACGCAGGCCGGCTTCGCCATCCGCGAGAATCTCGCGCAGGCCATGCAGAAGCAGTTTCGGGACGTCGGCGTCGCGATGCAGGTGAAGCTGATCGACGGCACCTCCATCAGCACCGTCTGGTTCGGCGGCGACTTCGACGCGATGCTGCACTGGTGGCAGCAGGGAGCCGACCCCGAGATCACGCTCTTCTTCGCCGCCGACCGCATGCCTCCGGCCGGTCGCAACATCAACTACTTTCGCGACGATTCGCTGACCGCGATGCTGTACGCGAGCGACCGCACCGCCGACGAGGCGCAGCGCATCACGCTGCACAAGGCCGCCCAGCGGCGCCTGTCCCAGCTGGTACCGGAACTGCCACTCTACAACACGTCGAAGG